>DDBE01000205.1:0-355 GCA_002332715.1 Flavobacteriales bacterium UBA2040 | reverse complement strand
GACTATTGACTATTGACTATTGACAAAGTAAATCTATATTTCAATTCATGAAAGTAGAAAAAGAAATCCTTCAAAAAGCATCCCGCCTTGTGGTTTTTGCTGTGCTTGTTTTTGCAGGGTTCTTTTATTTGTACTCTCCACATATTCAAAACTATTCTACGACTCCAAAATGGATTTTCGGTTCCTTAATTGGTCTGGCAATGCTCTTTTTCGGTCGGAAAGAAAAATTCGTCTGGTCGTGGGGATTGACGGCTTGGTTTGGATTTGTTCTACTCTATTTCATTCAAAGTTTTTGGTCTTACAACGTTTGGGATTCTATTATACGAACTCTTCCTTTTATTCTAGCACCATTATT
>DDBE01000169.1 GCA_002332715.1 Flavobacteriales bacterium UBA2040 | reverse complement strand
GGACAAGATTTCGAAATGAAGATTGAATTGGTGACCTCTTCCAATCAATTGCTGATTGCGAGTCCGTTCATTCCGGCTTCGTTCAATGGCTACATCGATACGTTTATGGTTTCTGGAATCGATACGGTTTGGTACAATGTAACGGCGCAATCGGCGCATCCGCAAAACAACCGACCTACTATCCGTTTTCGGGTCAAAAAGACCAACACGCAACTGAAAATTATCATGAATGCGAAAGCCACCACAGGTCGAGTTCATTTTTGGAATGTGACGGAATTGGTAACCGATGTCGGCAACTGGGGAATGTCGTTTTTGACGGCTGGAGCTGGAACAGTTGGCGGAGATCATTTCTATGGAATTGGTGAACCAGCTGCTTCGGGTTCGTGTATTTCGGTGGCCGCGCACACGTCGAGTTATGTTTTGGCGAATGGTCAAACGTACGGCGGTGCAAGAGCGAATTTTTCTAGTATCGGTCCACGCTACGATGAGGTTCTAAAACCGGATATTTCGGCACCTGGAGTAGGTGTTCGTTCGTCGATAAGTTCATATACGGACAACAATTATAGTCCAACGACAACTGTCTTTTTCAATGGTAGAACGTATCCATTCGCCGCTTTTTCTGGAACGTCGATGTCGTCTCCAGCGGTAGCCGGAATTTGTGCTTTGCTATTGGAAGCGAATCCGTATTTGTCGGCCGAGCAAGTGAAAGATATTATCATTCAAACACGACGATTGGACAACAATACGGGCAACATTGGTCCGAATGGCGATACCGAATGGGGACATGGGAAAATCAATGCGTATGCAGCAATTCAATTGGCTTTGCAGACGGTAGGAATAGTAGAACCGGAAATGGAAAAGTCTTGGATGATTTATCCGAACCCATCTGCTGATTTAATACAGATTGATGGAGTGGAAGGCATAGAAAATGTACAAGAAGTTTACATCATTGATGCGACAGGAAAAGTCTCTACTTTGGAAATGAATTCAGGAGGAATTGCTATTTCAAATCTTCCAACGGGAAATTATATTGTTCGATTTTTAGCAAACGGGAAAGTTCTGCAAAGCAAATTCGTTAAGTTTTAATTGATTTCATCGGTGTAGAAAGACATCTTAACGGCCAATCCTTGAGGAAGAATATTTGATAGTATCATGTTCTCAAGCTCAATATAATTAGTCTGTTCCCGTCCTTTTTTTGATAAAAAAGAAAAAATAAGGTTTCGTTCGATTTGATTACTTTTGCACCCGAGTTATGCGAAACCTGATTATCCGTTTTATCGATAATTTCTATTTTATTTTTCGGTCGTTCATGCCACTGAAAACGTATCGCTATGCTGTTTGTGGTGGAAGTAATTTGCTTTTGGATATTCTACTTTATTTCGTTTTTTACCAATTCGTCTTTGCGAAACAAGATTTAGATTTGGGCTTCCTTACCCTAAGTTCGCACATCGCGTCCTTGTTTGTCGTTTTCCCAATTACATTTCTCACAGGGTTTTTCCTTAATCGTTTTATCACTTTTGACGATTCCAATTTGCCTTGGCGAACGCAATTTATTCGCTATTTTATGGTTGCGTTGGGTGCTATTATTTTGAGTTATATTCTTATGAAAATCTTTGTGGATGGATTTGGATTTTACCCTACAATTTCAAAAATAATTACCACGCTTATTTCTGTCGTCTACAGTTATATTTTGCAAAGCAAGTTTAGCTTTCGAGTGGTGGAGCAATAGTAGTTTTTTACTACTCAAAAAATACGCAAATCAGATTTTTCTTTCTGTCATATATTGTACATTAAACTCAGACCAAAGCTATTGATGCTCGTCGAAATTTTTGGTTCAGGCTGGGCATCAATCATTTTAGATGACAGTACAAAGCTTTTCACAAAGAACAATTCCAAATTCAAAGATTTTTTATTGGCCATAATAAAGGAAAAACCTTGACCAATTTTTAAGTCCATCAAACTGTAATTTGTCTTTATCTCTCTTTGAGAGGTGATGTTATATTTTTCACCACCAACCCATTGTGCTGTTGAATCAATATGATCAAATGTTGAAGATTCTTGCAAACTTGTGTACTTCAATTCAATCGGAATGTAAAACGCAACATTTTTCTTGTATCCGTCATATTGATACGTGTAACGGAAACCAGCACTAAAATAATTTTTCAATCCTGTCAATCCAATGTCTGCAGTTATTCCTGCATAGTTTTGTCGGTTGAAATATTTTCCAACCCCAACACGAATACTACTGTTTACATAAGAATAACCACCTTCGGGACCTCTATCAAAATTTTCATCTTCGGTAAAGTCACTATTGAAACTGATCATTCCCAGATTAAAACCAACATGAAATTCAATACCGCTTTCTTTTCTTGGTCGTATTTCAAACGGTTTTTTCGCATCATACGCTACATTTTCTCTATAACGGTCGTATTCCTCTGCTTTAAACGTGTATTTACTGCCATCTTTGTTCTTGAATATGATGGTTCCATTATTCTCATTAAACGATAGTATTTCGCCTTTAAAAACACGTCCGTCCTTCATATAAATGACGTCATACACTAGTTTTGTCGAGTCGCTTTGCGCATTAAAACTTGAAATGGAGAATAGGCAAAGAAGTAAAAAGAAATATTTTTTCATAGAAACGGGTATAGTATCCGAGTTTTTTCGAATGTAAATTAATTCCGTACGAATGTGCGAATAAATGTCTGAAAGAGCAAATAGTATACAGGAGATAAACCCAGAATTCAACTTACCTTTGTCTGCGAAATGTCATTCAAATTAATATCTAGTCCTTTACAAAGTTTTACGGAATTCCGATTTCGAAATGCATTGGATAAACATTTTGGTGGAATTGATACCTAT
>DDBE01000175.1 GCA_002332715.1 Flavobacteriales bacterium UBA2040 | reverse complement strand
GAAGTATCTCCCGTTGACCAAGAATACGAGTTGGCCGGATTAATAGCTGTTAGTGTTATGGTATCGCCAACGCACGCCGTATCATTTGGCGCCGCAATAATCTGATTCAATTGAGCAACTTGCGTAATGATCAATGTGTTTGGGCAAGGCGCTCCGATGGTTGACGGATTACTTGCTATGACGCGTACTTTATAGAGAAACCCAAAATTAGTATTTGCTGGAATGGTCGCCAGAATAAAACCAAGGTTAAAAGGTGCTGATCCTATATTGATTGGCGTGGTGAATTGACCAAAAGCATTCGAAAGTTGAGCGGTAAAAACATTGCCTGGAGCAAATGTTCCTGTAGCAGAAAATGGCACTAAGACATTGCCGCCAGCACAAGTTGATAATTGTAAAATAGTATCCGTTGTAATTGTATTTTGAGCGCTCAAGTTATTCGCAAACAAGAGGATCGTAACTATTCTAATCCATTTTTTCATATACAATAGTATGGTTTTTTTGCCACGAATTAAATAACCTTCATTTTTTTCATCAAAAAAGTAGCATTTTTGTTTTTACAAATTCCTTCGCGAAGCCTGTAATCAAAATACAAATCATTGTCTACTACTTCCACTTCGAAACACTTGTTGGTTAATTGATTTGGGAATTCAGCCGTTGTATCACATACTTTTAAATCGTGGGTAGCTAAGGCACCTATAGCATTTTTTGAAATTATTTTCTTAACGACTTCCACTGTTCCCGTTCGTTTGTCATCCGAGTTTGTACCTCGCAAAATTTCATCCAAAAGTACAAAAGTTAGTTGTTTATCGGCGGCATCCATCACTTCTTTCAATCGCTTCACTTCGGCGAAAAAGAACGATTCGTTATCGTTCAAAGAATCAGAAACACGCATGGAAACGTATACGGGAATAGCGTGAATATTTGCTTTAGAAGCGCAAATCGGAGCGCCAATTCCTCCAAGTACCATGTTCACACCCAAGCTTCTTAAAAACGTACTTTTACCAGACATATTGGAACCTGTGAGAATAATAAAATTTTCTTTTTCAAAACTCACATCGCTCGTCACTCGTTGGTTCTTTCCCAAAAGTGGATGGCCGAGATTCTCAAACTGAATGATGTGTTCTTCATTTAAATCAGGGAACACAAAATCTGGATTATTGTAACTTAAATTGGCAAAAGAAATAAGGGCTTCAAATTCTCCGATTACCTGTATCCAAATCATCACATCTTCCCCATTTTGCTTTTTCCATTTGGTTAAATTTCTCATGGTATGCAGATGATACATGAAAAAACCGTTCATCACAACCATGCCCGCTGGATTTAAAATATTGTCCAATTGTCCGAACAATTGAGATAGTCGATTCATTTCTGAACTAGCCGAAACCTTCTTTTTTGTGAGACGAATTTGCAAATCAACTAATGCCTTTGAGTCGAATTTTTTACTCTCAATTTTAGCCAAAATCTCACTATAATTTTTCAGCGTACGATCTATGTTTGTAGACTGAACGAGTTCCATTTTGATAGCCTTTAGATTACGAGCGACCAAGCCGAGGTTGATTAGAAAAAGATAAAAACATTTATCGCCAATACCAGCTTCGAAAATGATATTGTAGGTCGTTAAGCCAATAAAAATGACGGGCAAAATATACGAGGCAAGGTCATAATATTTAGGAATATGCTGGATCTTTGACTTCATCCATTTTGCCATATTCTCATGAATTTCCCTATTGTCAGGTTTAACTTTAGACTGTGCCGAAACAGCTTGTCTCCATGGTAAATCTTCCGCCAATTCATGCACAGCGGTTTGAGTACTCAAAATGGATTGCTTGGATTTCAAGGACAATAAATTGGTCGCCAAAATCTGTTTCCCGATAAAGGTTTCCGTTCTGTTTAGCGTCTGAAAAAGTGACCGTGGTCCGAAAAAATCCAAATCAAAAGAATAGGGATGTGTTGGATCGATAAATTCACTCCCATCGGCAAACGGTAGAGCGTTTTTTTCTAGAAAATCAATTTCATTTTTATTGATTTCCATTAAAGCTTTGTTAAACTCATTTTTGGTCGAAAGTTGATTGTACAAACGAACCAAGAAAACAAATCCGACAAAAAAGACGCCAATTAACGCTAAAGTTACATTCGTCCGCGTTTGAAAATAAAAATAGACCAAAATCAACAAGGTGGCAAAAGTGACCAAGCGACCCATGCTAACGATGCGCGATTTTTTACTTAAAGCGTTGAATTCCTCCGTATGTTCGGCAAGAAATTTAGAATATGTTTGTTGGGGCATGATAGAGAATTCGTTTGGTCAATATGCGTGCTAATTTACCTAAAAAATGAACTATGACTGACACGGTTTTATGAACCATTTCCTCGCTTCTTTGTACCTTTGGGTAGATGCTTCGTCCTCTTATCTTAATGTTTATTCTTTTTTCAGGGAAATTAACTGCTCAAGAAGCATCTCATCCGTCGATTTGGTATGACCAATTTACCGCGCGAGATCATTTCACTAGCCAGTTGTTAAACATCATGGCCACTCGCGATTACGGAGTTATTTGGGACAGTTTGTCCGATCAATACATTTCAGCAATGCCCAAACGATTGACGTATCTTCCTTTCGCCAATCAAACTATTGAAGTGAAAATGACGGAAGTCGATTATCGCGATGAGTATCAATTACAGAAATGGGAATTGTTTTCGCCTGAACGGATGGATTCTATTTTTCAATTGGGAAAACAAGTGGGTGAAGTGACTTTGAAATATGATGAACTTGGTCGCTTGATTTCAAGTGATGAAAAATTAAAACCAAAGAGCACATACAAGTCACGCAGAGAATTTATCATCCATTATTTGGAAAGTGACTCGGGTTCCGTCATCAACATGGAGCTTTGGAGCCGTGAATTTTATTGGTTTGCACGATACCAAAGTAGCTATGCCGGCAATTTTATGTATCGCCCTTTGCGGAAGCGTTCTGTCTGGAAATCCTATAATCAGTTTGATAAAAACGGTTTGATGAGCAAACATATTTCCACCTCTGCGTCGAAGTTGAACCAGAGAGAAGGGAGTTTGCCTGGCAATTACATTTACGACTTTACTTGGGATGAAAAGGGACGTTTACTTTCCGAAAACTATGAATCTGTCAATGAAGAAAAGACGAAGGTTATTGCTCAATCTTCCAAAACAAGAGATTTTTCAATGGAACGAGATTCCGTACTTTTCCCACTTCTTCAGGTTCCGTCAATTGCCCTTTGGATTAATAATAATTTTGACAAAAAGGATCTGAATTTGATTGAATACACTGGTGGATTTAAAGGAAAATCGGGAACGTTTTTAGAGCACAAACAGCACGACAAATTATTGTATCTGGACACGAATGTAACGCCACGACAAGTTTTGTATCAGACTTTGATCGATTCGAATAGTATTTATCGAGCGGTTTTTCAAATTGTTGGGCACCCATCTGTTCTGGATACGACGCCTTACGATCCCGACTACAAATCACATGTGATAGATACGCGCTATACGCAATGTTCAATTGAAACTATTAATTCTCGCCCTCCAGGATTAATCGATGCAACGAAAGCGGATGGATTTAAACGTTCTATTCTGCCCTTGAACGGGGGTTGGTCCATGGCGCTCTATCAAAGAGGTGCGAGCGATTATCCATCCACCCGTTTTTCCGTTGGATATCCACCATTTATTCGGTTGGACGTATTGAATGATGAATATTTGATATTGGATTCGGAGGGAGTTATTCGATATGTTGGATCGCACCAAAAATTGGCGAAAGTGAACTAATCTTTGCAACCATATATCTTCCTTAACCAACTAAAATCTCAGAAATTTTCTCAGCTAGCTCAAGCCCGGCCCTTTCTCAATTTCTTGAAAGACGACTGTTTTTGTCCTTTTATCCGTGAGTCCTTCTTATTGTGACCATCAAAGACCTGAATGAAAGCTTGTTTTTCCATTTTCACCCATTACAATTCCTGGAATGAAAGCAAAACTTTTATCCTGTTCGGCATTCACTATTTTAAAATACCAACCTTCAAAATATCGTTTTTTACGCCCCCAACCATGATAGCGTTCCGGATTGAAAAGTGCTTTTAATCTTTTTCGAATCATGAATTCAATTTAAAATATACTTTCGATAATATTCCTGGCTCTAGGATAAGCCCACATTAAACCCATCGTCCAAAACCAATTTCCCATCTTTCGGTTCAGGATTTCCAGGAATATCAAATCCTTTAATGGTACCCGTTTTTCCTTTTTGAATAAGAGAACCCAGTTGACTTTCCGTTAGTTTTTTACCCAACAGTTCGAAAGGAATTTTAAATCCACAAGTCTTGAAATCTGTACAACCAACTGCCCATTTTCCCTTCATGATTTTGGCTTTTTTGCACTTCGGACAGTCCAAATCAATCAGTTTTACCTTCTCCTTTTTGACCCTTGGCTTTTTGGGTTTTGCTTCCTTTTTTTCTGGTTCTTGGAGAATCTGTATGGGACGAAAACTAGAGAAAATTACCTCATCGCAAAGTTCGCGAACCATGTTGAATAACTCAGCTTTGAAGATATCTGATTCATATTCACCTTTCTCGATCATACGTAGTTTTTTCTCCCAATCACCAGTTAATTCTGCGCTTTTTAAAACTTCATTTTGGATGGTTCCAATCAATCCCATTCCAGTAGAAGTGGGTATCAAGTTTTTTCGTTTTTTCTCTATATATTTTCTTCGGAAAAGTGTCTCGATAATATTCGCACGTGTAGACGGACGACCAATTCCATTATCCTTCATCAATTCGCGCATTTCTTCGTCATCCACTTGTTTTCCAGCGGTTTCCATCGCACGAAGAAGTGTTGCTTCCGTGTAATGTTTGGGTGGTGAAGTCTTGCCTTGGTGCACAAATGGCTCATGCGGACCTTTCTCACCTTCTTCGAAAACAGGCATGAGATTTTCCTCATCTTTTGACGCTTTTTTAGGCTTGTCGGACTGGTAAATTTCGCGCCAACCAAGTTCAATAATCTGTTTACCTGTTGCTTTAAATTCAAGTTCCTCAACCTTACCCATAACCGTCGTATTCGAGACTTTACATTCCGGATAAAACACTGCGATAAAACGTTTACAAATCAAATCGTAAATTTGTTGTTCGGCTGGCGTAATTCCACTCGGTACAATTCCCGTAGGGATTATGGCGTGGTGATCCGTTACTTTTTTATCATCGAAAACTTGCTTTGTTTTAGGAATCGATTTTTGAAGAAGTGGTTCCGTAAAACGTGAATAATATTTCAATCCACGAAGAATATTTGGAATTTTAGGGTGCAAATCTTCCGACAGATACGTTGTATCAACACGGGGATATGTCACTAATTTCTTTTCATACAAACTCTGAATTTGCTTCAAGGTTTCGTCCGCCGAGAATCCATATTTCTTGTTCCCGTCAACCTGAAGCGAGGTCAAATCGTACAAACGTGGATTTCCTTCTTTACCTTCTTTTTGCTCAAACGAAACTATTTCGAAAGGTTTGTCCTTCAAATATTCCAGTCCTTTATTCGCTTTTTCTTCAGAAGAAAGTCGATCAATTTGGCATTGAAATTCAGTATCTCGATACAGCGTTTTCAATTCCCAATATTCTTCAATTTTAAATGCGTCTATTTCCAGTTGACGCTGAACGATCATCGCCAAAGTTGGTGTTTGCACTCGTCCAACAGAAAGCGTCACCTTGCCTTGTCCAAATTTCTTGGTAAACAAGCGCGTTCCGTTAATGCCCAACATCCAATCACCTATAGCTCTTGCAGCTCCAGCTTGATAAAGTAAATCGTACTTTTTACCGTCTTGTAATTTTTCAAAACCTTCCCGAATCGCTTCTTCGGTTAGGGAAGAAATCCATAGTCGCTTGATGGGCACTTTACATTTTGCTTTGTGCAGGACCCATCGTTGAATTAATTCTCCTTCTTGCCCAGCATCCCCGCAATTGATGACCTCATCGGCCATAGCAACTAGTTTTTCGATGCACTCAAATTGTCGTTTGACGCCTTGATCTTCGATGATTTTTATCCCGAAATTATCGGGCGTAATGGGCAAATCTTCTAGTTTCCAGTATTTCCATGTTTCTTTGTAATCGTGTGGTTCTTTTAAGGTACAAAGATGACCAAAGGTCCACGTTACGCAATAGCCATTTCCCTCCCAGTAACCATCGTTGCGCTGTTTGGCTCCAATGATTTCGGCGATGTCTTTAGCGACACTGGGTTTTTCGGCTATACAGAGTTTCATTTATTTAATTACGAATTTTTCAATTAAAAATTACGATTTAGCGCTGACTGAGGGAGTCGAAGGCATCGCTATTCTCGATTTAAATTCTGACATAATGATTTACTTGGAAGGCAAATTCGTGTTTTCCGTCCATTTCTTGTTCAAATAGGACTTTAAATGACCAATTTTTTAGGTTGAAAGTTGGGAAGAAAGTCTCGGCATTATAGGTACCATTCACATGGGTGATGTACATTTCTTCTATCAACCCACTTTCTATGGCTTGTCGATAAATTTCCCCACCCCCAATAATAAAAATCGTTCTTTCTTCCTCGTCTTGGTACTTTTCCCAGACTTCCACCAAATCATGGAGGACGACACAATCATCGGAAGAGAATTTTTTATTTCGGGTCAAAACAACATTTTCACGGTCAGACAATGGGCGATATTTTACAGGAATTGAATCCCAATTTTTACGTCCCATAACGACCACATGACCAAGCGTCGTTTCTTTGAAAAAACGCATATCTTTTGGCAAATGCCACATCAAATCGTTGTTTTTTCCTATTCCTCTTTCGAGGTCCATGGCTACAATTAAAGCTACTTTCATCGATTAAACTTAAACAGCAACGGCGCCTTTGATATGTGGATGGGGGTCGTAATTCAACAATTCGAAATCTGCTAATTTGAACGAGAATATATCTTTTACGTCAGGATTTATTTTCATTGTTGGCAAAGAACGAAGTTCACGTGACAATTGCAGATTCGTTTGTTCGATGTGATTGGAATACAAATGCGCATCGCCGAAAGTGTGCACAAAATCACCCACTTTCAAATCGCAGACTTGTGCCAACATCATGGTCAACAGAGCATACGAAGCGATATTGAAAGGAACTCCTAAGAAAGTATCAGCAGAACGCTGGTACAACTGACAACTTAATTTTCCATCGGCTACATAGAATTGAAACATGGTGTGACAAGGCGGCAAAGCCATATTGTCGACATCCGAAACATTCCAAGCTGAAACCAATAATCTACGAGAATTGGGGTTGTTTTTTATCTGGTCGACGAGTTTGGTGATTTGATCCAATTTCTCACCGTTTTTCCCCGGCCAACTTCTCCATTGATGGCCGTAAACTGGACCTAGATTTCCGTCTTCATCGGCCCATTCGTTCCAAATAGAAACACCATTTTCATTCAAATATTTGATGTTCGTATCTCCATTTAAAAACCATAACAATTCGACAATAATAGAACGAAGATGTACTTTTTTCGTCGTCACAAGCGGAAATCCTTTGGACAAATCAAAACGCATTTGATGTCCAAAAATAGAGGTTGTTCCTGTTCCTGTTCTATCGCCTTTGAAGGTTCCTTCGTCTAAAATCCGTCGGAGTAAATCGTGATATTGTTGCATTCTTAAATCTCGTTTGTTTCGACATCGAAGATACGAATTACCTCTTCGTGTTTGGTTCGAATTTTGTTCAATATCTGAGGAAGATATTCACATATCAGGCTTTTTAATCCTGTTTTGTGAATGAAATGAATTCAAACAAATGAAAAATAATCTCTATTTTCGACAACAGAAAAGAACAATGAATTATGAATGTACGTTTGATTGTACTCCTTTTTCTTTTCACGTTTATGGCAAATGAAGGGTCGTCCCAGACCCTGCGAAAAAGTATTAAGAGTATTAAGCGAAAATACTACGGCACCTACGAAGGTCAAATTAATGGCTATAAATTCGATGCGGGTGATAAGTTGGTGGAAGTAAATCCTATTCCCATTCAAATCCAAATCAACGTCGGTTATTTGACGATTCAAATTGGAAAACTCACTACTCATGGTGATTTCGAAGTGCTTTTTGAAGCGGATGATTATTACGTGCTCGATGCCACAATGGAAAACCAGAGCGTCGGGGAGCGGATTGTGGTGTACAAAAAAGGTAAGAAAATTTCCAGGGACGGTCTATATCCTCAACCCAGTGCTTTACTCTTCCTGAATTAAGAAACCTTCGGTATTTTCAAAGTGAAAGTGGTGCCTTTACCAATGGTGCTTTGTACATTCACCGTTCCTTTATGTGCTTCGATAATCAATTTTACATAATATAATCCCAGCCCAAAACCCTTCACATCGTGTCTATTTCCGGTATGCACACGAAAGAATTTATCGAAAATTTGGTTGATATCTTCTCTTGGAATTCCAATCCCATTATCCGCTACTTCGATAATTAGAAATTTCTGATCATTTCGTGTTGTAATTTCTATCACTGGATCTACTTCGCAATACTTAATTGCATTGTCGATCAAGTTGTACAAAACGTTTGAAATATGCACTTCATCCGCTCTCAAAGCATCATCATCGGCGTTAAGGTGCATTATAACACTTCCCCCCTTGCCCTCTTGGTTGAACTCAAAATTATCCTTGACTTCTTGTAGAATTTCGTGAATTTCGATTGTGCTTTTCTTTAAAACAACCTTGTCCTTGTCCAACTTAGCAACATTCAATACACGTTCCACCTGATTTTCCAATCGCTTGTTTTCTTTGTGAATGATACTAGCATATCTTTTAATTTTCTCAGGATTTCCAGATAAATCATTTTTCAAAAGCATCTCGCTCGACAGACCAATTGTTGAAATCGGAGTTTTCAATTCGTGCGTCATGTTGTTGATGAAGTCACTGCGGGTTTCAGATAATTTTCTTTGTTTTATAATGATTGAAACGGCAAAAATAAAGAAGGAGAAAACAAGAATTACAATTAACAAAATGTACAACCATGGGGCAAACAATTGATCGTTTCGCTCTATCTTTTTGGTCGAAATATTCGGAAAATACAAGGTGAAATAATGCCCGTCTTTTTTCCACGAAAGCCCTGCTGAAGGCGAAGTGACAGTTGTGTCGGCCCCTTCGTCGTTTGTGACATTTTTGTTATAGCGGATGAGATTGCCATAAACGATAGAATCCGAAAAACAATCGTAAATACCGTATTGAAAATCTTGGTTGACATTGTTATTGTAAAATTTTTCTTTCAATAAATTCTGAAGATAAAACGGATGCAGTTCATCGTTGATGTCTACCACAAAGTAATTCGTTCTTTCTTGCCTTACAGCGTCAAAATTTTGAATTTTCTCTCCTCTTTTTTCAGCAATATCAGCTAGGACATCATGGAGCGCAGCATGTGTTTTTTCGGTGAAATTTACAAGACTTAAACTATCCTCTTTGTTCTGAATTTCTATGCTTGTGCGTTGGATGTCGAGTGTTTTATTCAACCATATCAACTGCAAAGTCACAATCACGAAAAGCGAAACCACTCCTAAAATGATAAAATAACTAATGCTGCTTCTCTTCATCATAATGTCGTGTATCTCTTAATTTTCATCCAACCAAGCTATAATCCCACCTTCTAGATTATGGAGATTCTCAAACCCATAATTTTGTTCTAGAAATCCGATTGCGTTAGCGCTACGCCCACCCATTTTACAGTGAATAATCACCTTTTTATCCTTTGAAATTTCAGAAACCCGAGTCGGTATTTCACCGAGTGGAATTAGCGTTCCATTCATATTGACTTCATCAAACTCAAAAGTTTCACGCACGTCAATCAATTGAAAATCTTCGTTATTAGCGATCATTGTTTTTAACTCCGAAACATTTATACTCTTCATTCTTTTTTCTTTACTTGGATTACAAAATTGTACGTAATCGATTAAATCAAATTGAGTTGGTCGCTCACCTGTTAGTGGATTCGCTACATCGGCAGTAAAAGTTAGCAAATGTGATGCGCCAGTCAAACTATCTGTTTGTTGCAGTTTTCCGGATAAAACTGATCCTATTCCCGTAAGAACTTTAATGCATTCCATGGCCATTGTACTTCCAATAATTCCAGGTAGCGCACCAACTACACCTCCTTCGGCGCAACTTACCACCTCATCAGGACTCGGTGGAACAGGAAATAAATCACGGTAATTTGGGCCACGTTTTCCGTCAGAATTCAAATAATTAAAGACTGAAACTTGTCCTGAATACTGAAAAATAGAACCATGAATATTGATTTTATCCCGAAGCACACACACATCATTCACCAAATAGCGAGTTGGAAAATTATCCGTTCCGTCAATTAAAATATCGTAGTCTTCGACAATTTCAAATGCATTATCCGTGGACAAATATGTTTCGAAAACTTCGATATCGATATCTGGATTCATCGCTTGAAGTCTCTCCATTGCAACAAATGCCTTCGATTCACCAATGTTTTCCGTGGTGTACAAAACTTGACGGTGAAGATTCGAAAGTTCAATAATATCTCCATCAACTATTCCAATTTTTCCAATTCCGGCCGCCGTCAAATAACTTAAAACAGGGCAACCAAGCGCGCCTGCCCCGACAACTAAAACCTTGGATTCGTTCAGTTTGTTTTGAGCTTGAATTCCGAAATTTTGGAGTTGAATTTGTCGTGAATACCGGTAGGATTTTGGATTTGAGGACATGTGATAAAATTACGAATAAAAAATTAGTAATTAACTGCATTGCTGCCTCCGGCGTTCGCTAAATATCGAACAAATTTTTGAGGTTTTATAGTAGTTACAGAAACACACCTATAAATTCAATAGTTTTTTAAAAACCAGTAACCCCATTCACAGTTGTATACTTCAAAATATTCTTTTTATCCGGATGGATTCGTGCAAATGCCGACTGAACCGCCATTGTTCCTTCATGGAAACCACAAAGAATCAATTTCAACTTATTCGTATAGGTATTTACATCACCTATTGCGTAGATTCCTGGAATATTCGTTGAATAGTCCAACGTATCTACAACGATCGCGTTTTTTTCAATTTCAAATCCCCAGTCGGCAATTGGTCCCAAACTTGGTTTCAAGCCAAACAAAGGAATGAAGTGATCCGTTTCTTGAATCATTTCACCATCTTTTTGATGGGTAATGGTTACCGAATCAACTTTTCCATTTCCGTTGATCCCCGTTACCTCGGCTTCGGTAATCAGTTTTATCTCCCCTTTTCCAGCCATGTCTATAACACGCTGTACCGAATCTAAATGTCCTCGAAAAGAGCTACTTCTATGCACCAAAACCACTTCTTTGGCGATTTTTTTCTCTGCTAAAAAGATAGACCAATCCAAGGCAGAATCTCCACCCCCAGCAATCACACATCGTTTTCCACGGTAAAATTCTGGGTCTTTGATGATATATTCAACGCCTTTATCTTCAAAATCAATCAAACTCGTTATTGGTGGTTTTCTGGGCTCAAAAACGCCCAAGCCTCCAGCAATCATTACAATTGCCGCTTTGTGTTTTGTTCCTCTAATTGTCGTAACGATAAACTGATTATAGTCTGTTTTATCTATCGTCATCGCCGCTTCTCCTAAAGTAAATCCAGGTTTAAAAGGCGCAGCTTGCTCCATCAGATTATCAATCAATTCGCCCGCCATAATCGTTGGAAAACCAGGTATATCGTAAATCGGTTTTTTTGGATAAATCTCCGAACATTG
>DDBE01000019.1:3699-8694 GCA_002332715.1 Flavobacteriales bacterium UBA2040 | reverse complement strand
AAATGGCTAATTTTTTATCTTCAATGGCTAGAATGCTTTCGAAAAGTTCGGTATAAAATTTTGGGTCATCACTTTCTATCCAAACATGGTCTAGTCCTAAGAATTGATGATTATTTGGAACGACTATTTTTTTAATAAATGGTAGAAAAGGAATTATTTCGGTCAGTATTTTTCCAAAGTGTCCTGGCAGACGAAATATTTTCCAATTTAATCGATTTATTGCTGCTATTCCAATTAGATTATTGTCTTCTGAAAAAAGTCCGTAAAATTCAGCAGATTTTTTCACATCGTGAAAGAAAGATTCGGACTCAAAATACTTGATTTTCTCCTCGAGAATCGGGTCGTCAAATTTTAAAATCTTAACACTTTTGGATGATTTTGGTGATAATCTCGAAAATGTTTGGGTGTAGAAAGTGCTCTTTTTTGTGAAACCAAGCTCATTTGCGAAGATAAAGCTACGGTCATTTTTAGGGTCGATATAGGCATAAAAGCAATCCACTTCGCCCGATTCGAGTTTATCTCTGAAAAACTGTGTCAATTCCGCTCTTAGTAGTGAATTTCTGTTTGTTTTCCCTTTTTTACTGGTGCTTTGGAACACCATATCAAATGCAAAGTAACGGATATACCAGTTTTTCCCTCTTCGACAGAATGTGATGTTCGCTATGATTTTCTCGTTTCGAATCAAGGATATATGAAGAGGGTTGTCCAATTCCTTAATCCGTTGGGCGGT
This sequence comes from Flavobacteriales bacterium UBA2040, assembly GCA_002332715.1. Taxonomy (GTDB): domain Bacteria; phylum Bacteroidota; class Bacteroidia; order Flavobacteriales_D; family Crocinitomicaceae; genus UBA2040. The sequence goes on along the minus strand of DDBE01000019.1, from coordinate 7,964 downwards.
ATTTAAGTGCTGATATCGAGCACCATTCGTCCCAAGAATAGTTCTTTCCAGAAATTGAATTAATTCTGGTGTAGCCTCTTCGTAAATTCTGAACGCAGGATGCATCTACAATGCCGCTTGGACTATTTGCTTGACATCCTCTGGCGTTATTGCTTGACGTTCGCCCATTGCCACCCAACCTCGCTCTATAAATCTTTGTTTCACCAACTCTGGGAAATTGTCGTCGACTTTTGTATAACTCGAGATGGTTGTTTCGATTCCTAGATTTTGGAAAAAAGCTTCTGTTTTCTGTAAGGCCGTTTTGGCAATTTCTTGATCCGAACCTGTCAAATTCCACACTCTTTTGCCGTATTGAACTAGTTTTCCCTTTTTATTTGAGAATTGATTTTCGTACAACCTTGGAGCAATAATGGCTAGCGTTCGAGCATGGTCAATTCCAAAGAAAGCCGTTAGTTCATGGCCAATCATATGTGTACACCAATCGGTGGGAACACCCAATCTTAAATTTCCATTTAAAGCATGCGTAGCACACCACATTAAGTTGGATGCGAGCTTGTAATTGGAAGGGTCTTTCATAACATCTGGGCCAATTTCTATCAAGGTGGAGAGAATTCCTTCAGCTTGTCTTTCTTGCAATAAATTATCAGTAGGGTAAGTTAAGTATTGCTCCAAGGTGTGCATAAATGCGTCGACGATACCATTGGCAATTTGTCTTTTGGGCAAACTCGCTACGACATTTGGATTACACAAAGAAAACTTTGGAAAAAACAATGGACCCCCCATAGTGCGTTTTTCATTCAATTCACTTCTGCTGATTACTGCACCAGAATTTGCCTCAGAACCAGTAGCTGGCAAGGTTAAAATCGTTCCAAAAGAAATAGCAGCTGAAAAAACTTTCCCTTCTTCTCGCAATAAGACCTCCCAGGGATCTCCATCATATTTGGTTGCTCCAGCGATGAACTTTACGCCATCAATTACACTTCCGCCCCCAAGTGCCAAAACAAATTCGATATTTTCTTTTTTACAGATTTCGGCGGCTTGCATCAAAGTAGTAAACTGTGGATTGGCTTCAATTCCTCCAAACTCAATTATTTCAAAATCAGACAGGTGATCCATCACTTTTTTGTGAATACCATTTTTAAAAATAGATCCTCCACCATAGGCAAGCATTATTTTGGGCTGATCCGTGTAGCTTTTTATTAATTCACTTAGTTTTTCGTAATGATTGTCTCCGAAGAGTATACGAGTTGGGTTGATGACGTCGAAATTTTGCATACCACAAAAATAAAAAACCCCATTCCGTTTTGAACGAAATGGGGTGTGAATAATATATAAATCTTTTAGTTTACTCCGTTATCTCTAACTGCGTAAGCAATTTTCAATCCGTTCACATCTTGTAGTTGCTTGCGAATATCAAATATTAACCCAGTTGGAGCACCTTCATCTGCTTTCACACATGTAATAACTCCTTCGATAGGAACATTAACACGAGCTGCTTTTTGATCGAATTTATCCTTTTTCCATGTGCCAACTGCATTCATGGTGTATAATTCATCTGCAACTACGTTTGTAACAACATTGTCCAAGGATAAGGCATATCCCATTTTGAAATCAGCGGCTCTTTTCTTATTTCTCGGTTTCCCTAAATAAAGGAAATCAATTTCAGAACGTTGCTTGTAGGGTGTCAAATCAGTTGTGCGAACACCAGTCGGAGGAGTTACTTCAACAGTCGGATCGACCTCTTTACTCGTTGTTGCAACCATAAAGAAGAACAAAAGCATGAAAACGATATCGGGAAGTGACGAGGTATTTACCCCGGGAACTTTTCTAGCGCCATCTTTTTTAAACTTTGACATCTTCTTATTGTTTAGGTGTTACTTCAATAATACGAGCAGGGTAAAGAATTTCGAGTAAGTCCAATTTTTGACGATCTTCATTGTTCTCATCTTGATTGAACCGTTTCTCAATAACCGCGTACGATTCTTCAAATAATCGCAATGCTTCTTTGTTTCTTAACTCGTAAATTCCTTCTTGAATCTCACTGTGAATTTTTGAAAACAAGCCATAATTTGTAGCTGTTTGAACTTCAATACGTATGTTGGCAGTTTGATCAAAGATCGGAAGAGCGTCGGCTCCGTACAATTTTAAAGCTCGCTTTTTCTTTTCCCATTCAGCCAATTGACTGTATGTAAATTCAATCATTTCATCGCTATACTCTTCCGCTTCCATCATTTCTGTCCGCGCAATGGTTTCATCAATTTTTTTGTTGATGTAGGCCATAGAAGAAAACGTATACAGCGGGAAGTTATTGATGTTTGTTCCAGTTATTTTTTCGTTTTTCGTATAAAACTCAACAATTCTTTCCGATATTTTATCCCGATCTGTCATGATTTCATCGCGCACCATCAATTGATTCTTGTTGTTGGCTTTGATAGCCATGATACAACGTTGTTCAACGGGTACAGGAGGAATTGTAGTTTCAATTTTCTTTGGGATGCTGCGGATATACGCCTGATCCTTATCCATTGTAGTAGTTACGAGGAAAAAGATAAGTAACAAGAAGGCGATATCCGCCATCGAACCGGCATTAATTTCTGGTATATCGCGCGCCATCTTTTATCTGTTTAAAAGTTTTCTAACCATTCCAGCTATTATAACGCCTACAGCAGCAATCAAACTTAGTAATACAGTCCAGATACCAGCCGTTGTTAAATTAACAGCGCTACTTGATGCAGATACTCCTTTTGTCGTCAAGCCCAATGTAGTTTCTGAATCAGCAGATCCGATTAGATAGATTACGAAGAACACGATAAATGCAACCACAATTCCAATAATGGACATGAGTGTTTTCTTCGGGTTGGAGACCAATTGAGTTCCAAAGAAGAAGAAAACTAGCGCAACACACAAGAGAAAAATGGCAATAAAGAAATAGACAGCGAAGTTCATTGTTGCTCCATCACGGAATGCGTCAATAACGTCTTTCGTGTCTGTATTTATATTCGGGCCAAAGAATAGGAAAAGACACGCTATAACACCGATTCCGGCGATAGCTACCTTTGCTATATTGGTTACTTTTGAAATATTATCTGACATATTTTTTCGTTTTGTAGATTACAATTACAACGAAGAAGTATTACTTCGCCATTTTGTTTTTCAACATCATATCTGTTAATGAGATAGATGCATCTTCCATTTCGTTAACGATTCCGTCAACTTTTGAAACGATGTAATTGTAAAATATTTGAAGAATAATCGCTGCAATCAAACCAAATACTGTTGTCAGTAGTGATACCTTAATACCACCAGCAACAGTTGTTGGAGATACTTGACCATCCTTAATAATTTTATCGAAGGCTTGGATCATCCCAATTACCGTACCCAAGAACCCTAACATTGGTGCAAGTGCGATAAACAATGAAAGCCAAGAAAGACCTTTTTCTAAAAGTCCCATTTGAACTCCACCATACGAAACCACTGATTTTTCAACCATTTCGATTCCTTCGTCTGCTCGGTCCAATCCTTGGTAGTAAATAGATGCAATAGGTCCGCGAGTATTTCTACACAATTCTTTTGCTGCTTCAACTCCACCCGATTTTAAAGCAGTTTCTACTTCACCAACAAATTTTGCTGTATTTATAGTAGATAAATTCAAATAAACGATACGCTCGATAGAAAGTGCAATACCGATAATCAAACAAATTAATACAGGAGTCATCCATACAACATCACCTTCAATGTACTGTTGTTTCAATGTTTGAATGAAATTCAACTCGACTTCCTCTTCGCCAGCTTTAGAAGCTTTAGTAGCACCTTCTTTTGCATCATTTGCAACGGATGATTCTTCTTTTTCTGCACCTGACGCTGCTTCTGTTTGTGCTTCCGCGCCTGGTTCACCAGGAACTGCAAGGGATACATTTGTAAATCCAAATGCTAAAACGGCTGTTAGAGCCAAAGAACTAATTATTTTTTTCATGTTCTAAAAGATTAATTTAATCGTACTATTCAAATTTATAAGTCAAAAATAAAAAATTATTTCACAAAGAGCGCAACAACGTTTTGCCAATCGCGAATTTCTAGAGAATCTACTCTAAAAATACTTTTATACTTGCTTTTCAGCAATTTATTAGGACACCTCCCTAAATTTAATTTTTTTTGTATGACTTTCGTCACTTCTGGCGGAGAGAGAGGGATTCGAACCCTCGGTACCACTTTCGCAGTACACACGCTTTCCAAGCGTGCTCCTTCAGCCACTCGGACACCTCTCC
>DDBE01000019.1:0-3433 GCA_002332715.1 Flavobacteriales bacterium UBA2040 | reverse complement strand
ACGCTTTCCAAGCGTGCTCCTTCAGCCACTCGGACACCTCTCCTTTTTTTGGAGGGCTAAAGTACAAATAAATTAATACTGTACTGGTTCAAGAGATATTTTATTCAAGGAAATTTAATTGGTGATTTCACCTCTTAAATCCAAGGAGAATTGGAGAGCAAATTCTTCTTTTGACAAATTCTTACCGAGGAGATACATTGTTTTCGTTAATGCCGCTTCGGTTGTCATGTCTTTACCGCTTAATACGCCCGATTTATGGAAAAATGAACTGGTTTCATACTTTCCTTGATTTACAGAACCTGAGATGCATTGCGTCACATTTATAACGATGCCACCTTTTGCCTGAAAATCTGAAATTAATGCTTGAAAGAGTTTGTCGCTCATCGCATTTCCAGCGCCATACGTTTCTAAGATTATTGCCTTCGATAAGGTGACATCAAACAAACTTTTGTATGCTTTGGCTTGAATTCCTGGATAAATCTTTAAAAGTGAAACCTGTTGATCAAATTTGGTGTTGATTTGAAAAGCACCGTTTCCTCTTTTTTTAGATTCTACCCGATAATCGATATTGACACCAGCTACTGCCAAGTCAGAAAAATTCGGAGATTGAAAAGCTTCAAATTGATTGGCGGACACTTTTGAAGAACGATTTCCTCGGTACAAAGAGTATTCGAAATAAACGGCTACTTCTTTTATGCGAGATTCGCCAATTTCATTTTTCGATGCGGCTATTTCTATTGCGGTAATCAAATTTTCTTTCCCGTCTGTTCGTATGGTTCCAATCGGCAATTGAGATCCAGTTAAAATAACTGGTTTATCTAAATTTTCCAACATGAAACTCAGCGCCGAAGCGGTATACGCCATTGTGTCAGAGCCGTGTAAAACCACAAATCCATCGTGGTGTCCATAATTGTCAAAGATCGTCTCTGCTATGTCCTTCCAATATCGTGGGTTCATTTCTGAAGAATCGATGGGCATATTGAAACTCGCACTTTTGAGTTCTACTTGCAGCCGGTTCAACTCGGGAACGTGTCGGTCAATCTCATTGAAATTGAAACTTTTCAATTCGCCTGAAACGGGGTCCTTGATCATTCCGATGGTTCCACCGGTGTAAATCAACAATATTTTGGGTTTCGCAGTCATCAATATTAATGGGAATAAGTCAAAGATATTATTTTTAGGAGTCGCTCTTTAGTCATCTGTATCTTTGGTTGAGTGAAGCGTCAAATTTTGAACAATTTTTTGGCATTGCTCGATGTGATTTCGGCCAATTCACTCAATTTTATTTGATGCGTGTCCGCCAATTTCTGAGCAGAATAAACAAGATACGAACTTTCATTTCTTTTTCCTCGATAGGGAACGGGTGGAAGATAGGGCGAATCGGTTTCCATCATCATTTTATCTAATGGAACATTGACTAGGACTTCATCCAAGGCTGCTTTTTTGTAAGTAATCACCCCGCCAATTCCTATGAAGAAATTAGGATAGGTTAAAACTTTATTTGCTTGCTCTCTATTTCCAGTAAAACAATGAAAAACGCCTGAAAGTCTGTCGTCTATTGTGTCATCAATAATTTCAAATATTTCGTCGAAAGCATCACGCGCATGAATGACAATAGGTAATTGTAACTCTTTTGCCCAATCAATTTGTTGTCTGAAAGCTTTCTTTTGTTCTTCGATGAAAGTTTTATCCCAGTACAAATCCATTCCAATTTCACCAACGGCAATCATTTTGTGCGAAGAGAAGTAGGCTTTCATCAAACTCAATTGTTCAGCCCAATCTGCTCTAACAGAACCAGGGTGCAATCCCATCATGGGATGACATTGCGTAGGGTACTTTTGTACTAAATCGAGCATGGGTCGAATGCTGTCTTTATCTATGTTGGGCAATAGAAGTGTTTCCACGCCATCACGAAAAGCGCGTTGCATCATTTCATCACGGTCATCGTCAAATTGCTCTGAATACAAATGAGTATGTGTATCGATCCACTTCATTTAAAAAAGGGAAATACTTACACCAAGTCGCAAAACGTTTAATTGTGTGCTTTTGGAATTTGTAAAGAGTTTTGAGAAGTTATACTCACCAAAAAACGCGTAATTTCTTAGTCCTAAACGAAGATGCGCCGAATATTGAAGCGGATTTTTATCTTGAAAATTGTAATCTTTGATAATAGTTTTGCCTTCTGAATTGGTCAGGCGAGTTGTTTCATTGAAGGCAAATTGCCAACCAATTTTTCCTCCTACATGTACTTTAAAATGTTTCCATGCTTCTTTGTGAAACCTCAATTCTAATGGAACAGAAAGCTGATGAAAATTTAAGGAGGTTCTGCCTTCCACTTGTGAATTGCTGAACTCAGTGGATTTTTCAGTGAGGTTATGAAAAAATGTTTCGTCATGCCGAATGTGGGTCCAGTGATGGTTGAAGCCCCAACCGAAAGAAACGGTATTTCCATCCGTTAAAGGAACGTCGAAAATAAAATTAGTGCCCAACCCAATTGAGGTGGGTTTTGCTTTAAAAGACTTTAAATCACCAGTCCAATCGTTGTAGGTAATATCAAACACGAGTCGATCGTATTTGCGCATACGTTTATCTTTTGTTTGACCTATTCCGTGATAATACCACATGAATCCGGGTCGAAAACGAGAGGCTTCATCTTTCCCTTTACTTTCATATTGACCAAAAGTTGAATTGGACAGGACGAGTATTGTTACAATAAGAAGGAGTGATTTAATTGTCATTTCAATAAGGTTTGTTGCCATTTCCAAGCGGATAACATGGCTTCTTCTATTGTTTTTTTTGACTCCCAATTCAAAATTTGTTTTGCTTTTTGTACGTTAGCATATATTGAAACAATATCTCCGGGACGTCGATTACCAAAGGTATAGTTTAATTTTTTTCCTGAAACTTTTTCGAAAATAGTTATTAACTCGTGAACGCTTGTACCTTTTCCCATACCTAAATTCACGGCTTCGAAAAATCCTAAGCTTGCAATAGCTTTTGTCATTGCTGCCACGTGGGCATCTCCTAAATCTTCTACATGAATGAAATCTCGGATACAGGTGCCATCTTCGGTTGGGTAGTCGTTACCGAATATAGTTAACTGCTCACGAATTCCAGTGGCAGTTTGGGTAATAAAAGGAACTAGATTATTCGGTATTCCAATGGAGAATTCGCCAATTTTGGCTGAGCTATGCGCACCAACAGGATTGAAGTATCGTAAAGCAAAAATTTTATGTGATGAGTTGGCCAATTGAAAATCCTTCAATATTTGCTCACTCATGAATTTTGTCTGTCCATAAGGAGAAGATGGAATTTGGAGTGGCGTATTTTCGTCAACTTCGTTCGTGTCTTCAGGTTCTCCATAAACCGTGCAAGATGAGGAGAAGACGATGTTAAGAACATTATTCTCCGCTGCCAGCTGTAACACATTCAT
>DDBE01000215.1:5686-8464 GCA_002332715.1 Flavobacteriales bacterium UBA2040 | reverse complement strand
GTACAAATCATTCAAATCTGATGTCGCAAAACGACCTCCATCCAATGGTACCAAAGGACGCAATTCAGGTGGAATAACGGGAACAACTTTCACAATCATCCATTCAGGACGATTCTCAATACGATCTTTTGATTCACGCATTGACTCAACCACTTGCAAACGTTTCAATGCTTCATTCTTTCTTTGAACAGAAGTTTCGGTGTTTGCTTGGTGACGAAGGTCAAATGATGTTTGGTCCAAATCCATCGTGCTCAACAAATCATAGATTGCTTCAGCACCCATCTTTGCGATGAATTTATTTGGATCTGTGTCTTCTAAATATTGGTTTTCTTTTGGAAGTGTATCCAAAATATCCAAGTATTCTTCTTCTGATAAGAAATCCAAACGAGTCAATTCAGAACCATCTGCATTTACTGCAACACCTGTCTGTATAACGACATAACGCTCATAGTAAATGATTTGATCTAATTTCTTCGTCGGTAATCCCAACAAATAACCGATTTTATTCGGTAATGAACGGAAGTACCAAATGTGTGCAACAGGAACCACTAATGAAATGTGTCCCATACGCTCACGACGTACTTTCTTCTCTGTAACTTCTACACCACAGCGGTCACAAACGATTCCTTTGTATCGGATTCTTTTGTATTTTCCACAGTGACATTCATAATCTTTTACGGGGCCAAAAATACGCTCGCAAAACAAACCGTCTCTTTCTGGTTTGTATGTACGATAGTTAATTGTCTCCGGCTTCAAAACCTCACCGCTTGAATTCTCCAAAATCATTTCTGGAGACGCCAATGAGATAGTTATTTTATTGAAACTGCTTTGTTTACTTGGTAATTCTTTTCTGTAAGCCATATTCTTGCTTTTCTAAAAATTCAACAACTTTCGTTTAGTCTAATGATATGTTCAAACATAGACCTCTCAATTCATGCAACAATACGTTGAAAGATTCTGGAATTCCTGGTTCAGGAATATTGTCTCCTTTAACGATTGCTTCGTAGGCTTTTGCACGACCTATTACGTCATCCGACTTAACTGTCAAGATTTCTTGTAGGATATTGGCTGCACCAAATGCTTCCAATGCCCAAACCTCCATCTCACCAAAACGCTGACCTCCAAACTGAGCTTTACCACCCAATGGTTGTTGCGTAATCAATGAATAAGGTCCGATAGAACGTGCGTGCATTTTGTCATCAACCATATGCGATAATTTCAACATATAAATGACCCCAACTGTTGCTGTTTGATGGAAACGTTCACCTGTTCCGCCATCGTATAAGTATGTTTTACCTGAAGTTGGCACTCCAGCTTTTTCTGTCCAATCATCAATCTCTGAAGGATGTGCTCCATCAAAAATTGGTGTCGCGAACTTAATGCCTAATTTTTCTCCAGCCCAACCAAGGACTGTCTCATAGATTTGACCCAAGTTCATACGAGAAGGCACCCCTAGCGGATTCAAAACGATATCTACTGGTGTTCCATCTTCCAAGAAAGGCATGTCTTCAGCACGAACGATATTGGCAACAATACCTTTATTTCCGTGACGTCCCGCCATTTTATCTCCAACCTTCAATTTACGTTTTTTAGCCACGTAAACTTTCGCCATTTTGATAATTCCTGCAGGCAATTCATCTCCAACTGAAATGTGGAATTTCTTACGTTTGTAAGTACCCAACATATCATTTGCTTTGATATTGAAGTTGTGAATAACACGACCGATCAATTTATTCAATTCATCGTTTGCAGTCCAGTTTGTTGGATTAACGATACTGAAATCGATAGCCATTAAGTTTTTCGTAGAGAATTTCGTTCCTTTTTTGATGATTTCCTCTTTGAAGTTATTGAATACTCCGCCTGATTTTGTGTCACCAACGATTGCAATCAATTTTTCAACTAGAACCTCTTTCAATTTAGCGAAATCCTTTTCGTAATCTCCATCCAATGACTCCAAAACTGGTTTGTCATGTGCTTTCGATTTTCTATCCTTAATTGCTCTTGAGAACAATTTCTTCTGAACGACAACACCTCTCAATGAAGGACCTGCTTTCAATGACGCATCTTTTACATCACCAGCTTTGTCTCCAAAGATGGCACGTAAAAGTTTCTCTTCTGGAGAAGGATCTGTTTCACCTTTTGGTGTAATCTTACCAATTAATATGTCTCCTTCTTTGATTTCAGCTCCAACTCGGATCAAACCATGTTCGTCCAAATCTTTTGTCGCTTCTTCTGAAACATTAGGAATATCAGAAGTCAATTCTTCCATTCCTCTTTTCGTTTCACGAACATCTAAAGAATATTCATCAATGTGGATAGATGTAAAGATATCGTCACGCACTACACGTTCAGAAATTACAATCGCATCCTCAAAGTTATAACCTTTCCAAGGCATGAAAGCCACTTTCAAGTTTTGACCCAAGGCCAATTCACCACTTTCGGTTGCATATCCTTCACAAAGAACTTGTCCTTTTTCAACTCGATCGCCATGTTGAACGATAGGTTTCAAGTTGATACATGTTCCTTGATTCGTTTTAGCGAATTTCGTCAAAGTGTATGTTTTCAGCTCTGTATCGAAACTTACCAATTTATCTTCTTTGGACCAATCGTAACGAATTGCAATATTATTTGCATCTACGTATTCTACTGTTCCCGGTCCTTCTGCATTAATCAATACACGAGAATCTCTTGCAACTAATCTTTCGATTCCAGTTCCCACAATTGGAGAATGAGGTTTCAAAAGAGGAACTGCTTGACGCTGCATATTCGATCCCATCA
>DDBE01000215.1:3780-5298 GCA_002332715.1 Flavobacteriales bacterium UBA2040 | reverse complement strand
ACATCCATTAATGTTACAGCTTTAGGAGCTACAACTGGGAATTCAGATCCGAATCTTGCTTTAACAACTTCTGTTAAGAATTTTCCTTTTTCATCCACTTGCGCATTCGCCTGTGCAATCATTTGACCATTCTCTTCTTCAGCTGTTCTATATATTGGGTCTATGTCCAATCCAACTTTACCATTTTCAACCAAACGATAAGGTGTTTCGATAAATCCAAGTTTATTTACTTTGGCAAATACACACAAAGAAGAAATCAGACCAATGTTTGGTCCCTCTGGAGTTTCAATTGTACAAAGTCGACCGTAGTGGGTGTAGTGAACATCACGCACCTCAAATCCTGCTCTTTCTCTGGATAATCCGCCAGGTCCTAGTGCTGACAAACGACGTTTGTGTGTTACCTCAGAAAGTGGATTCGTTTGATCCATGAACTGAGAAAGTTGATTCGTTCCGAAGAATGAATTAATAACCGATGACAATGTTTTCGCATTAATCAAATCGATTGGCGTAAAGACCTCGTTGTCACGAACGTTCATACGCTCACGAATTGTGCGTGCCATACGCGCCAAACCAACACCGAATTGAGAATACAATTGCTCACCCACTGTTCTCACACGACGATTTGACAGGTGGTCAATATCATCCACATCTGCTTTAGAGTTAATCAACTCTATCAAATATTTAATGATCTTAATGATATCACCCTTCGTCAAGACTCTTGAAGTCTCTTCTGAATCGATGTTTAATTTTTTGTTCAATCGGAAACGTCCAACTTCGCCTAAATCATAACGTGTATCAGAGAAGAATAATTTCTCAAATACATTTTTCGCGGTATCATAATCAGGCGGCTCAGCATTTCTAAGTTGACGGTAAATGTGTTCAACCGCTTCTTTTTCTGAGTTCGACGTATCTTTTTGTAAAGTGTTGTAGATAATCGTGAAATCTGCGCTATTGATATTCTCTTTGTGAAGAATAATTGTTTTTGCGCCAGAATCAACAATTAAATCAATGTGTTCTGCTTCGATAGCTATTTCACGATCTAAAAGAACTTCATTTCTCTCGATAGAAACAACCTCTCCAGTATCTTCATCCACGAAATCTTCCACCCATGTTTTCAAAACTCGTGCAGCTAATTTACGACCAACTACTTTTTTCAAGTTCGCTTTGGTCGCTTTAATTTCGTCAGCCAAATCAAAGATTCCTAAGATGTCTTTATCCGACTCGTATCCGATTGCACGGAAGAGTGTTGTTACTGGTAATTTTTTCTTACGGTCGATATACGCATACATTACGTTATTGATATCCGTCGCGAACTCAATCCAAGAACCTTTAAATGGAATAACTCGCGCAGAATACAATTTTGTACCATTTGCGTGACGACTTTGTCCGAAGAATACACCCGGAGAACGGTGCAATTGAGAAACGATAACACGTTCCGCACCATTAACTACGAATGACCCTTTCGGTGTCATATAAGGAATTGTACCCAAATACACATCCTGAACGATGGTTTCGAAA
>DDBE01000215.1:0-3463 GCA_002332715.1 Flavobacteriales bacterium UBA2040 | reverse complement strand
TCGTGTTCAGGATCAGTACAATATAATTTCAATTTTGCCTTCAGTGGTACACTGTAGGTCAATCCACGATCGATACACTCTTCTATTGAGTATCGTGGTGGATCGATAAAATAATCTAAAAACTCAAGAACGAATTGATTTCTCGTATCCGAAATCGGGAAGTTTTCAGAGAATACTTTAAACAAGCCTTCACTTTCTCTATTGTCAGGAGTAGTTTCCAATTGGAAAAACTCTTGGAAGGATTGGATTTGAATATCCAGAAAATCTGGGTATTCAAATTGACTTTTGCTAGAAGCAAAGTTTATTCTTTTCGAAGTATTATTTGTTGTTGCCAAGATCCAAAGATTTTGTTAAAATGTGAGCGTAAATGAATGATAATTGTAAAAAACAGGAATAGGCATCCCGAATTTGTCGGGATGCCTTTCCTATTTTAGAAGTAACTAATTACTTAATTTCTACTTCAGCTCCAGCCTCTTCAAGAGACTTCTTAAGCCCTTCTGCTTCGTCTTTAGAAACTCCTTCTTTCAATGTAGAAGGTGCTGCATCAACGATGTCTTTAGACTCTTTCAATCCGTTACCAGTTAATTCCTTAACCAATTTCACTACTGCAAGTTTGCTAGCTCCACCTGCTTTCAAGATAACATCGAAAGATGTTTTCTCTTCTGCTGCTTCACCACCTGCTGCTGCACCACCTGCTGCTACTGCTACTGCAGCTGCTGCTGGTTCGATACCGTACTCGTCTTTTAAGATTGTTGCTAATTCATTAACTTCTTTTACTGTCAAGTTAACTAGCGTTTCCGCGATTGCTTTTAAATCAGCCATTTTTATTGTTTTTTTAAATAAAGGTTCTTAATAATAATAATTTAATTCTATGCTCTGTTTTCGAGCGTTTTAAGTAATCCTGCGATAGTACCGCCAGAATTTTTAAGTCCAGAAATAACATTCTTAGCTGGACTCTGTAGTAATCCGATGATTTCACCCAACATCTCTTCTTTGCTTTTCAATGTAGCTAATGCTTCTAATTGGTTATCACCAACATACACTGCTTCATCGATATAAGCACCTTTGAGGATAGGCTTAGCATTCTTCTTACGGAACTCTTTTATAAGCTTTGCAGGAACATTTCCAACTTCAGCGAACATAATGGAAGTTGGACCAGCCAATACTTCTCTCAATTGTCCGAAATCTTTTCCTTCTACTTGATCCATTGCTTTTGCAAGCAAGGTGTTTTTAACAACACGCATGCGGATCTTCGAACCAAAACATTTTCTTCTTAGTTGGTTTACTGCATCTACAGTAAGTTCTCCAGTGTCAGCTAAATAAAAGATATTCGACTCAGACAATTCTGTCGCTAAATCACCTACGTACTTCGCTTTTTCTTCTTGTGTCATAATACTTGAATTTTAAGCTCCTATAGATTTAGCATCAATTTGAATACTTGGACTCATTGTTGAACTTAGGTAAATACTTCTCATGTATGTTCCTTTAGCAGAAGAAGGCTTCAATTTCACCAAAGTTTGCATAAGTTCATTTGCATTGTCAAAGATTTTGTCTCCTGAGAAACCAACTTTTCCTACACCTGCGTGTACAATACCAAACTTATCTACTTTGAAATCAATTTTACCTGCTTTCACTTCTTCAACAGCTTTACCAACTTCCATTGTAACCGTTCCCGTCTTTGGATTCGGCATTAGTCCTCTTGGACCTAAAACTCGTCCTAGAGCACCAACCTTACCCATACAAGATGGTGTAGTTACAATAACGTCGATATCTGTCCATCCACCTTTGATTTTTTCGATGTACTCATCTAATCCAACGTGGTCAGCACCTGCTGCTTTCGCTTCCTCCTCTTTGTCAGGAGTACATAATACCAAGACGCGAACATCTTTTCCTGTACCATGTGGCAATGCAACTGTACCTCTTACCATTTGATTAGCTTTACGTGGATCTACACCCAAACGTACACTCAAATCAACTGAAGCATCAAACTTAGTGGTTGAAATTTCCTTCACCAAATTACATGCTTCTGCCAATGTGTATACTTTGCTCAAATCTAATTTGGACAAAGCTTCCTTTCTTTTTTTAGAAATTCTTCCCATCGTCTTACATTATTTGGATTTAGGTGCTTCACCACCTTTCACGTTAATACCCATACTTCTTGCTGTTCCTGCGACCATTTTCATTCCTGAATCGACAGTAAAACAATTCATATCCGGCAACTTGTCCTCTGCAATAGTGCGGATTTGATCCCAAGAGATTGCTCCAACCTTAACACGATTTGGTTCGCCGGATCCTTTCTTGATTTTTGTCTGCTCTAAAATTTGAACTGCTGCTGGTGGTGTCTTTAATACGAAATCAAAAGACTTATCACCATAAACGGTGATTACTACTGGTGTAACTTTTCCTGCTTTATCTTGGGTTCGAGCGTTAAACTGCTTGCAAAACTCCATGATGTTTACACCTTTCGCACCCAAAGCGGGTCCTACTGGTGGCGCTGGATTAGCCGCACCACCTCTGATCTGTAATTTGATCAAACCTGATACTTCTTTAGCCATTTATCTATAAATTGTGTAGTCAAACATGATACTTGCGGGAAGCTTTAATCGCATTTTCTCACTCCTACGGTTAATATACTACTTAACTCTCCTTCTCAACTTGCATGTAGCTTAACTCCAACAAGTTTTTACGTCCGAAGATTTTAACCATCACTTTCAATTTCTTCTTGTCTTCGTTGATCTCGTCAACTACACCTGAGAAATTATTGAAAGGACCGTCAATAACTTTAACAGATTCTCCCACAACAAAAGGAATTTTCATTTCCTCTTCTGTTTCCAACAATTCGTCTACTTTACCTAAGATTTTATTCACCTCAGCTTGACGCATTGGAACGGGTTCTCCGCCTTTAACTGCTCCAAGGAATCCAATTACATTTGGAATACCTTTTATAACGTGAGCCACCTCTCCTACCAAGGCACATTCAATAAGAACATATCCAGGCAAAAAAGCTTTCTCTTTGCTTACTTTTTTTCCGTTTCTGATTTGAAAGACTTTTTCAGTTGGAATCAAAACTTGATTCACATAGTCACTCAAATTCATACGCGAAATTTCAAGATCTAAGAATTCTTTAACCTTTTTTTCCTTACCACTTACGGCACGGACAACATACCAACGTTGTTTAATTTCTGTCATATTCTAAAATGCCTTATAAATGTATCCTAAAAGACCTTTCCAGAATGATGAATCGGTAATACCGAAAACAAAATCCATAACGAAAATCAAAAGGGCAAAAATAATAGATGCAACCACCACGATTATCGTGTTACTTTGCAATTCTTTCCAAGTTGGCCACGTAACATTGTGAACCATTTCGGTAACTGTTTCGTTGATATATTCTTTAATTTTTGACACTTTTCATCAATTTTAGCACGGGCGGTAGGGATCGAACCCACGACCAATGGTTTTG
>DDBE01000194.1 GCA_002332715.1 Flavobacteriales bacterium UBA2040 | reverse complement strand
TTTGGTAGCCCAAAAAAATGAAATTGATGTGCGCGGAATAAACACCGACAACTTTCCCGAAGTAAAGTGAAAATTATGGGTTCGGGATCCTGAGGGCGTTAAAACCGAAGGTATTCAATTCTATGAAGATGATCAACCCGTCAATGTTCAATTTGAAACTTTTCAAAAGCCCGACTCTATTGCTGCAAACAAAACAATTGTTTTCCTTATTCGAAATTCAGCTAATGATGCTGAAATGCAATGGTATAAAGATGTATTATCTTCTGCCTTTGAAAATGGTTCAATAAAAAAGGGTGATAAAGTTGAAATTGTTGGTTTCAGTTGCCTTATTGAAAAACAGATTTTATTTCCTTCAAAATGGAATTTTACGGACAACGTGCAAGAATTATTAGCTCGTGTTGATAAAATCCAAGAGAACAAACGCATTGAATATAACGGACGCGTTCAAACGCATATTGCAATCAATGAAGCGTTAAATTTATTAGAAGCACAAAACTTGGATTTACCAGCGAGTATTTTTGTTCTTTCCGACGACCGTTCCATGCCACCCGTACTAACAGGGGAACTTCCAGGCCCCCGATCTAGAAGAATGGACATTCCAATTTATGGAGTTACTTTTTTCAAGAAAAGTACGTTTTATGATATTGAAGAATTATGTGCTCAAACATACGGAGGCTATATCATCGAATCAACGAATGATGTCAATGCTGTTTCGCAAGCCATTGCAACTTTTTTAACTGATTTTGAACGTCGTCATGCTGGATTGTATTATCCATTTAGCTACACTTCTTCATTTGAAAAAGACGGAAAAAACCATACGGTAAAGATTGATTCCAAGGATGGGCAATCTGGTTTTAGTTTGCCAGTTCCATCAAAAAATATTGTTGAGTTAATTCAAGACAACCTACTCATTTCAGTGATTATATTCACTCTTTTTATTGGATTAGTCATTCTCATTTTCATGATGTTCAAAAAGAACAAACTCAAAAAAGAAGAATTAGAAATCCAACGGAAAAAAGAATATGCTGAAATAGAGCTGAACCAACGCGAGGCAGAACAAAAATTGGCTAAACAAGAAATGGAGCTGCAACGCATGAAAGAAGATGAAAGACTTGAAGCAGAGGCTTTGATGCGTGAAAAACAGGCCCAAAAGCAAGCTCAAGAAGATGAGAATCAGTTGCAGAAAATGTTAGAAAGAGGAAACCTACCTTGGTTTGAATTTCGATTTGGCAACGAAACAGGTAGTTTTCAAATTCAAACGCCACGCTTAACAGTTGGTCGTGATGCAAACAATGATTGGACAATCAATCATCCAACAGTTTCAAGAAACCACTTTCAATTGATTTTTTATGATTATGTCTATACCATTCGCGACTTGAATAGTTCAAATGGAATTTTCGTCAATGACGTGAAAGTTTCCGAGGCAGAGTTAAATCATGGTGATTGTATCCAAGTTGGCGAAATCACCTTGACGTTCCATATTTAATATAAAATTTAAGCGTATGAAATACAGCAGTAAGTCAATTACCAATGTAGGTAAGGTTAGAAGTGCCAATGAAGATAATTTCGGAGAAGCACAAACGCCAAACGGACACTTGTTTGTGGTATGTGATGGAATGGGTGGACACGTTGGAGGAGCAGAAGCTTCGAGAATTGCTGTGAACAGTATGATTGAATATTTCCAAAAAGAAGTATACGATAATGTTATTCTAGCAATAGATGGCGCTTTAAACTTTGCTAATGAGCAAATTTATGCATCTGCCTTGAGTAACCCAGATTTAAAAGGAATGGGTACCACTGCTGTGGTTTTATTAATCCGGAATGAAGAATGCTTCATTGGCCATGTTGGTGATTCTAGAATTTATTTAAGATCTGATGGTAAATTAAATAGAATTACAAAGGATCATTCATTTGTTCAAACATTGGTTGATTCAGGTGTTATTCATGATGAAGACGCAGAAAATCACCCAAATAAAAATCAAATTTTACAAGCCTTAGGTATTGCGCCATCTGTAAAAGGTACAGTTTGCCAGTCGCCAATTCTACCCAAAGAGGGTGACATGTTTCTGTTGTGCTCGGACGGATTAAATGGGATGGTAACTGATCGTGATATAGAAAATATCATGAAAGTGAACAATCTCATGGTCGCCTCAGAAAATTTAATTACCGCAGCTTTAAATGGAGGGGGCCTAGACAACGTTACGGCAACACTTGTGTTGATTGAAGAAAGTGCGCATATGCAGTCGCGATTTGTACATTTCAACCCTAAACCGAAGTTTAACGACATGACTTCAACCCAACAATTTGCCGGAGCGGTAAACAACAATAGGCCTAAGAAAAATAGATTGCCTTTTTATATTGGAGGCAGTGTTCTTTTTATAGGTGTTTGTTTGGCTATTTGGATGTTGTTTTTTAGAAATGAAGTTATTCAGGAAAACTCAACCGACCTTTTGACGCAAGAGGAT
This sequence comes from Flavobacteriales bacterium UBA2040, assembly GCA_002332715.1. Classification (GTDB taxonomy): domain Bacteria; phylum Bacteroidota; class Bacteroidia; order Flavobacteriales_D; family Crocinitomicaceae; genus UBA2040. The sequence continues at coordinate 5,661 of DDBE01000194.1, read as the reverse complement.
ATTTCAAGCTATGTGTGTCAGAATTTGAATGATATCAAAGAAGACATGAAAGTTGGCTTTAGTTCGGGAACAATCACAAATAAGCAGTGTGGTGATATGACTATTTTCATTGTAGAAGATAGTGTCATTGTCGAGATCAAAAAAGTAAAAACTATTAAGCCTATAGTCAGGGAGGAGGAAAGTCCAGAGAAACAACAAGGAATAGATGCTCCAAAAAAAGTCAAAGACATGACTGAACGAGAAATTTCCGCTCTTAAAGTAGGTACTATCGTAGCAGACCAAACTGGCACGTTTGAAGAGCATGGATTCAAAATCGTGGTAGAAAATAAGAAAGTAAAATCGATTGATAAAATAAATTCTTCTTCTTCCAATGTAAGTTTGATTCATACTGTTAAAAATGGGGATAACTTGAATAAAATTGTGGATAAATACAAGGCTAATTGTCCTGGTTTGAACATTGAAAAACTAATAGAACATAATAAAGTTTCACCGAGATTTAAAGGGGATAAAGCAAAATTAGAACAAGAGAAAATTGATTTAGGCTGGAAATTAGAAATTCCATGTGACTAATGAAACAAATCAATAACATAGAGCTAGTTCAAGTTTTAAATAGCGGCGGTACAGCTACAGTTTACCTTGGTGTAGATTTGTTTACCGGAGAGCCAGTTGCTGTTAAAGAATTGAAAGCTTCTATGTTCAAGAGTGATTTTGTCCGTGAGAAGTTCATTGAGGAGGCAAATCAATACCTCTATATGGATCATCCAAACATAGTTCAATTAAAAGATTTCATCGTAACTAATGACAATCATTATCTGGTGATGGAGTACATTGATGGAAAGAACTTGTATGATTATATGAATACTGTTACAGGTCCCCTACCACTTCAAAATGTAGCCTTGTTATTGAATGAAGTATTAAGTGCCTTGAATTATGTACATGAGCGAAATTTAATTCATCTGGACATTAAGCCATCAAACATCATGTTGTCGTCATTAAATTCAGTGAAATTAGTAGACTTTGGTATTTCTCAAGAAAAAAAGTCAATTACCCATGACAAAGCAATGGGTAGTCCTGCTTATATGAGTCCTGAGCAAGTTGAAGGTGGCCAGATTGATTTTCAAACTGATATATATTCTGCTGGGATAACTATGTATGAACTACTCACAGGACGCTTGCCATTTCAAAATTGTGAATCTAGAGAAGAATTGTTTAAGATCATAAAATTGAATAAAATGCCTTTTATTGAAGCCAACAATTCGTTGGATAAAGCGCATGAAATTGAAATCAATCGTATTTTTCTGAAGGCGACCAATAAAAATAAAAAAGAGCGCTATTCAAGTTGTGAAGCTTTTCAATCAGATATTATTCAATTTATATGAGTTTTAAAATAGTAAAAGTTGGTCGTGCAAAAGACAACGATATTGTCTTGACTCATGCATCAGTTTCCCGTTATCACTGTGAATTCTTTTATGATGGGGAAGGAAATGTTTTTCTCACTGATAAAAATTCTGCAAATGGAACGTTTGTAAATGGACGAAGGATAACTGAATCAGTATTACTTCAATCCAATGATATTGTAAAACCTGGTTTGGATGTTCCGTTGCGTTGGCGAAATTTCAATTCAGAAGAGCAATTTAACGATATTAAATTCAACAATAGAACTGCAGAAGGAACAAGTAATAATATTGTTAATAACCCTCATTACGGATTCCCAAAGCAAAAAATGAATGGCACGATAAAAACCGTTGCAATTACATTATTGGCAATTGCGGTATTAATTGGGCTTGGATTTATTGTTAATGAGTATGTATTAGGAGATGGCAAACCGCCAGTAGTTGATCCAGAGAAACCTAACGATCAAACGGAACAACCCGAAAAAATTAAGAAAAACAAGAAAATAAACTATGATTTCAGTTGTTTGAATGATGAAAACGATCTTGGAATGACTGAAGTAATTGGAGTTTTGGAGAGTGTAGATCGAGAAGTGACAAATGCCTTAGGTGGTGAAGTTACAATCGAAGATGAGGAGAAAGTTGGAAACCAACTATTAAATGATTGTCGGGAAGAATACCGATTTATTGAATCAGGAATAAAAATTGATAATTTGCGTGCGATTCTCGGTCATCTAACTGCTCAAATTAAAGATCCAAAAGGATTTCATTATCAAATATTTTTAATTGAATCTAATGAATTGAACGCGTTTACTGCAGGCGCTAAAATTTTTATTACAACAAAAATGTATAGTTTTTGTAACACGAACGATGAATTAGCGTGCGTCATTGGTCATGAAATCTATCACAATGAATTAGGACATATCAAAGACCATTTACAAAAAGAAAAACTGTTTACATCTGAAGGAGCGGCTCTTGCACAAATGTTAACCATATCTTTTGGGCAAAAAAAAGAAACACATTGCGATATGACAGGGATTGATTTAGCAATTGCAGCGGGTTATAATGGTTGTGTAAATATTGAATTATGGAATCGCATGCAAAAGGAATTTGACGAAGGAGAATACAACGCCCTAGACAACCTAATGCGCTCTCATCCCTATTCTGAAAAAAGAGCGACATGCACGCATCAGCATATTCTAACTAATTATGGTTTTGACTGTACGGCAGAGCTGGAATAATGACAATTACTAGAGTTATGGGCTTTAAAAACATATTAAATTCAAAGATTTTTCTAGTTTTTGCAACTCTATTTTGTGTTGTATTTCTAATAGCTCAAACAGTTTCTTACCCTGACTTTAAAACGATAAATTCCTTCAAAATTCATTCTTTTGATGATGATATTTTTAAAGTTTCTATGAATCTTGAAATACACAACAATAATTGGTTTACGATTCGTGGAAAGCAGATTTCTTTTAAAATAGCTTACAACAATCGGATTATCGCAAAAGGTTCATCAATAGAAGACATCAAATTTTACAGGAAAACAAGAACTGACTTGCCAATTCAAATTGATTTCTACCCGGATTCAATGCAAAGCGACTTACGTGATATTTTGTTAAAGGATTCGATACAAATTAATATTGACCTTGATGCGAAATTTAGCATTTTTAGGATGTCAAGTCATAAAAACATCAAAACATGGATAAAAACAGATGATTTGGTTAATACACTTATTGCTCAATCAATGAAGGGCGATGGTTTAAAATTAAAGTCTGTCGAATTAGTTAAAACCGATATTCAAGAAACCGTTTTGAACGTATGCTTTGATTTTAAGAATACACTAAACTTACCCTTAGAATTGAAAACAATGCGTTATTCTATCTATGCAGATGATGCGCATCAAAATAAGGTGGCTGATTGGAATTTTAAGCTCAACAAAGTAATTCAACCAAATAAATTTGAAACTATCAACAGTGAAGTTATAGTTGATAATATAACATCAGCATTGACTGGTTTTACGAAAATTCTGAATGGAAAATCAGATTATTTTATTGGCGGCTATGCTTTTATCGCAATCAAAGGAAGAGAAATAAAAATACCAATTAAACAGCATTTTTTAGTGGATTTCCTCGCTCAAAAAATTACTATTCTAAAAACTTATGAATAATTCAGAAAAAATAAAGTTAGGATTTGTTAGTGATGGTAAATTACTCGTAAAATTTGCCTTTGTTTCAGGACAGCCCACCGAGGTTGTTGTTGGCCGTTCTAGTAGTGCACAGATCTGTTTAAATAACAATGTTATTTCTTCACAACATGCTCAATTAATTTTTGATGCAAACAACAATTTGTTTGTCATTGATATGAACAGTAGCAATGGAACCTATATCAATGATCGACGAATAGAATCTGGTGTCCCTTATCAAGTCAGGCCTACAGATAAACTTTATTTTTCAGGGCCCTCAGGAGTTGAATTAGTTTTCAATCCTGATAATTTTGAAATGGCTAATAATCAGCGTTCTACAAGTGCAAAAAATACAGGGGATAATAATTTTTCAACAACGAATATTCTTGAGAAATTTAATTCAAAAAACTTGCTTACAGTAGGTCGAAATACTGAATGTGACGTTTTCTTGGGTCATCAATCAATCAGTAGAAACCATGCAACTATCCAGAAAAAAGGAAATAATGAATTCATAATCACAGACCTGGGTTCTTTAAATGGAACTTATGTTAACGGAAGACGCGTGAATGGATCCATGAAAGTGGTTCAAGATGATATTATCATTATTGGTCGCTTTCAACTGAGTTTAAGTGGTAAAATAAAAGATTTAACTCAAGAAGTTGCTATTCGCACAGAACGAATTATCAAACAATTTGATAATGGTAAAATAGGCTTGCATGAATGTAGTTTTGAAATCCCGTCTAAATCATTAATGGCCGTTATGGGCCCTTCAGGTTGTGGAAAGTCAACATTACTTAAAGCATTAAATGGAGATTCGCCCCCGAGCAGTGGACAGGTATTTATAAGTGGACTAGAATTAAATGCAAATTATGATTACCTCAAAACTCAAATTGGTTACGTTCCCCAAGATGACATTGTTCATCGAGAATTAACTGTTGAGCAATCATTGTTTTATGCTGCTAAACTAAGGTTAGAACAAAGTGACTCAGCGTCTATTCAACAAAAAATCGAACAAGTCCTTAAAGACTTGAATATCGAACACATTCGTCACAATTTAGTAGGTAAAATAAGTGGTGGTCAAAGAAAACGTGTATCGATTGCTGTCGAGATTTTGACAGATCCATTGATTTTATTTTTAGATGAACCTACCTCACCACTTGATCCACAAACAATTGAAGAATTCTTAGAAATTCTTCGCAACCTTTCGAATAAAGGCACAACGGTTATTATGGTAACACATAAGCCAGAAGATTTGAACTACATGGATTCTGTCATTTTTATGGCAGAAGGTGGGTATAAAGTATATCAAGGAAATACTAGTGGATATTTGCAACACTTCCAAGTTGATGATACAATAAAAGTTTATGCACAACTTGCATTACCACATGCCACCAAATGGATCAACAATCACAAGCAAAATCATCCTGAATTAGGAGCAATGCAAACTCCGAAAGAAAAACAAAACTCAAGGCATGCAAATTTCTTTCATCAGTATTGGTGGTTAACAATTAGGTATTTTAATATAAAACTTAATGACCGCTTAAATACATTAGTGATGGTGGGGCAAGCTCCAATTATTGCTGGATTAATTTGTTTAATATTCAAAGACATTACTTCTGCTGTTCCTTTCTTGCTATCCGTTAGTGCAGTTTGGTTTGGCGCGAATAATGCTGCAAGAGAAATTGTTGGTGAAGCACCAATTTTTAAACGAGAGCGTATGTTTAACCAATGCATTATGGCTTATATGCTCTCCAAAATTACTGTTCTTGGCACTTTTGCAGCAATTCAGTCATTATTATTTACTTTAATTATAGCGAGTAATTTTTCGAATGTTGATCCAAGTTGGAATGCTCCTGCACAGTCATTTTTATGGATGCTTTTCGTTTCTTTAGCGGCCTCCATGATGGGGCTATTCTTATCTGCTATTGTTTCAACAACAGAAAAAGTAATGACACTTGTTCCAATTGCATTGATTCCACAAATCATGCTGGCTGGTGTCGTAGCAAAAATTACTTCACCGATTGTAGAGATTTTGAGTTACATAACATTATCCAGATGGGGAAATGAAGGCTTTTGTATTTTACA
>DDBE01000180.1 GCA_002332715.1 Flavobacteriales bacterium UBA2040 | reverse complement strand
TTGTTGCTCATCTTTTTCTACAGTGTGCTTCAACTTTCTTTGGCTATTGCATATGCTAAAAATCGCAAGAAAAAAGCCGCTGAGGTTCACCCTATTTTAGACGATGCAAAGGCTCCCTTTGTAACTGTTCAATTACCTATGTACAACGAGTTATATGTTGCAGATCGTATTATTGAAAAAGCCGCCGAATTTGATTATCCAATAGACAGAATGCAAATTCAAGTTTTGGATGACTCCACAGATGAAACGGTAGATGTGATTGCCAAAAAAGTCGCAGAGGTGGCTGCTCGAGGAATCAATATTCAACATGTTCACAGAACGGATAGAACAGGGTACAAAGCCGGAGCCTTAGATGCAGCTATGGATCAGGTGCAAGGTGAGTTTATCGCGATTTTCGATGCCGATTTCGTACCCGAAAAAGATTGGTTGCGCCAAGCAATGGCCTATTTTACGGACGAAAAAGTGGGTGTTGTACAAACACGTTGGGGACATTTAAATAAAGAATACTCACTATTGACTGAACTTCAAGCCTTTGGATTAAACGGTCACTTCGCTATTGAGCAAGGCGGAAGAACGGCTTCTGGTCACTTTATCAATTTTAATGGAACGGGTGGAGTTTGGCGCAAAAAATGTATCGAAGATGCAGGTGGATGGGAGCATGATACCTTAACAGAAGATTTAGATTTGAGCTATCGAGCACAGTTAAAAGGATGGAGATTTCATTATTGCGAGCACATTATTGCACCAGCTGAGTTACCAATTACAATGTCGGCCTTGAAAAACCAACAACATCGTTGGATGAAAGGCGGAGCCGAATGTTTCATTAAAATGTGGAAAACAATTTTGACCGCAAAAGGAGTCAAAGGTTCCGATAAAGTGCACGGATTGTCGCATTTATTCAATTCATCTGTATTTGTATTCATCTTGATGTTGAGTATACTTTCTTTACCTGTTTTACACATTAAAGATAGTTTTTCAGATTTGAATAGCTTCATTGCAGTAGGTTCTATTTTTATTCTTTCGACTATATTCCTGATGTATTATTACTGGATGTCGTTCAGAGATAAAACAGAACAAACGTTGAAATCGTTTGGCAAGTTTATCGTTCGATTTTTCCAGTTTTTGATTGTTTCAATGGGACTTTCGTTGTCAAATACCGTAGCAGTTATTGAAGGTTATCTTGGCATAAAAAGTTCCTTCGTTCGTACACCAAAATTCAACGTATTGAAGAAAGGTGAAAAAATGAAGAGCAACAAATACGACAAAAAAAGCCTGAGCATCATCAATATTGGCGAGTTGTTTTTGTTCTTGTTGTTTGGATTTACAACTGTCAACAGAGCAATTTATGGCGATTTAGGAATGGTTCCTTTTCACGCCATGTTGGCTACGGGCTATGGAGTTGTATTTTACCATACCATTAAAGAACTTCGTCAAGCCAATCGCGCGTAATTTTGAAGAAAGGGTCGAAGAAAAATATCGTTTTTCTTTTTACTTGGCTTCTTATACTTTTCAGCACCAATAAATTAACCCAGATCAGTCAGGGCATGGATTTTGTCACCCTTGCCATTTGGTATGGTTTTGCATTTCTAGTGTATATTACTTTAATTTTTCAAGCAGAATATTTCCCAAAACGCTATTTCTACTTTGGAGCAATAATCCTTGCGGCAATATGTTTTACTGAGCTTCCGTATTTATCCAATGATTATTTTCGCTTTTTGTGGGATGGAGAAATGATTCATTTGGGCATTAGTCCGTACGACTTTTCACCCGATCAACTCGTTCATTCTAAAAACTTCAACAATTGCTATTATTTGGACTTGTATGCTGGAATGGGCGAACTCTCGAGATCCAATTACAGTTGTTATCCCACCTTCAATCAGTTTTACTTTTATTTATCGACAGGCGTTTTTAAAGATATTTGGACCAATGTTCTTTTGCTCAGAATCTTCTCCATGGGCACAATTCTAGTAGCTACGATTTATCTTGAAAAACTATTGACGGAATTCAATCTGAACCCAAAACGTTCGCTTATTTTTCTTCTAAATCCATTGGTAATCATAGAGTCGGTATCCAATCTTCATTATGAATTACCTATGGTTGGAATTCTCATCATCTCCTTATACTTCTTACTGAAAAACAAACTTCTAATTTCAGGAGTTCTTTTTGCGATTAGTGTACATGTAAAGTTAATTCCGTTATTGCTTCTTCCCTTTTTCCTTTCATTTTTGGGGTGGAAAAAATCAATTAAATATTATTCCATTGTAGGGACTACTACTCTCCTATTGTTCTTCGTTTATATTCGCCTAGACAATTATGAGAATTTCCTACTCAGTTTGCGGCTATACTTCAAAGAATTCGAATTCAATTCCTTTTTGCTGTATCCATATTTGCAATATGGTATGATGAAATTTGGTTGGAATTTAACCTCCTTGTATGCTCCAAAATTGGCAAAAATCGCACTTGTTTTAATTCTTGGAATTGCTTGGCACCGAAAGTCTCTTGATAAAAGCCAGATGATTCGAAGAATATTACTTGGAATTATAGTCTATTATTTTTTCACAAGTACCATTCATCCTTGGTATTGGATTTTACCTTTGGGGATTTCTCTGCTGCATTTTTCGTGGTCCATTATTCTAATCACCTTTTTCGCCATTCTTTCTTATGGCATTTATTCCTTCGGAAACGATTCGAATTTTAGAATAGTACTGGAAATATTAAATCTGGGAACGGTAATTTTATTCTTTTGGGAGTTCTTTAAACCTCAGAAATTCCACAAATTCCTTCCTAAGATCGTTTGCTAAGACTTCTTCTTTTTTTCAGGAACGGGGTCATATCCCATTCCTCCCCACGGATGACATCTTGCTATGCGTTTTATTCCTAAATACAAACCAACGAAAATTCCTCGCTTTTTTATTGCTTCGGCAGCATAATGTGAGCAGGTAGGCTCGAACCTGCAACTCGCTGGCCATATGGGACTTAAGACGTATTGATAGATCTTTATCATTAAAAGGAATGGAAATTGTATAATTATTTTTAGAACATTCATGTGCTAAGCTGAAAAAAAGTAAAATATTAAAAACTAATATTTTTTGTTTAAAACGTAACTTTTTTCTCAAAATTACATATATTTAAAGACCTACAATACAAATAAAGCCATGCGAAAAATACTTTTCTTCCTTTCATTTTTTCTAACACTTTCTGTTTCTGCCCAGTTGCCACAAGATTATTCTATGGAACAAGTGGAGGTTCACATTGATGATCACGTTGGTGTAATTATGGGATTTGATGTCCTTTTTATAGACCAATGGAGTGCTTTACCGCAACCTTTGTTTTGGAAACAAATCATGACTTTGTCACCGGATACTGTACTCATAAATGTTGCCGCGACACGACAAATTCTATGTAAAATGTCATTAGCCGATTGGCATGCATTAGGAAATACAGGGAAATCAGAGTTCAAAACTGATTTAAGAAATGCTAATAATATTAACGCTGGTGAAGAACTTTACGTGACCACAGGTAAAAATGACTTCTATAAGTTTGATGATGTATACCCTAGCCTTACAAAAGGTGTTTCGGCATTTGAAGATGCTGGAGTAGATCCTTGGTACGCACAAGCTATTTTGTTGATTGAGAGTCCAGGACAATTGAAAAAGTCGAATGCTGGTGCTTATGGTGCTTTTCAGTTGATGCCAGGAGTTGCACGAGCACAAGGATTAACGGTTAACCGTTACAGGGATGACAGAACGGATTTTTACAAATCTGCGCAAGGTGCTGCAGGATTGTTATCTTCGATTTGCATCCCAGAAGCAAAAAAGATTTTGAATGCACACAATATCGCTTTTGAAGAAAATGAAGTGTGGTTCCGATTATTCGTTTTACACATCTATCATGCTGGCGCAGGAAATGTTGCAGCAGTGGTAAACAAAATCAACCCTTCGAAAGGTGGTCAAGAATTGATCAAAGACATGTGGCAAAATAAAGCTGCCAGCTTTGGAAACAATTCTCAGAACTACACTCAATTGGCGCTAGCTTCTCAACTTATCTTACACGATATTGTGGTTGAGAAAAGTCATGAAATGTACTTTTGTAAATTTCCTTAAACCTACTTTTTCTTAAATTTTATGGATACAGAATTAACACAATGTCTTATGTTTTTTGCTGTCATTCTTTCTCCTTCAAATACATGACCTAAATGTCCTTTGCAGTTTTGGCAAACGATTTCTACGCGTCTTCCATCGGCATCAGGAACTCTTTCAACGAATTCAGAAGCATCATCAAAAGAAGGCCATCCGCAACCCGAATCAAACTTATCTGAAGATTCATAAAGTGGCGCTTCACATTGACGACAAACGAAACTTCCTTCCACTTTAAAATCATTGTACTCCCCTGTTCCAGCATATTCCGTTCCTTTGTGCAAGATTACTCTTTGCTCCTCCGCGGATAATGTGTTGTACTCCTCTTTTTGGGTTTTCATATTAATTTCTCCTATTCTAAATAATAAACGTACTACAAATTAGAGAATTAAAAAAGCCCAACCTTACAGCTGGACTCTTTTATTACCTCAATATTTTCTACATGGCCAAATTACCCAATTGACCAATTTGCCCTTCAAATTCTTTTAGCATTTTGTCAACGCACAATTTCAAAACATTTTGATTGGGGTTCTTTGTTTTTATGATAAGTTCGCCACCTTTAGCATCCATTGATAAATTGACATATTTCACCAATTCAATTAGTTTTTCAGGACCTTCGAGTTCAAATTCTGTGAAATCCATTTTCTCGACATTCGCAAAACCAGTTATCCCTTTTTTACCGAACGACTCGGTTCCTTTTGGAACGCTAAATCCATTTGAATTCGAAGCCTTATAACTAATGTTTGAATAAATATTCACTCCTTTAGAAGTCACATCCATAACCATATTCTCATTTGCAGGAAAGTTTTTTGCCATTTCCGCCAAATCTTTACCCTTTGGTCCAAATCCTGAATACATTGCAAATTCTGGATCTTTCACCTTACTTGGATCACTGAACATAGCTACTCCCATTTCTCCATTGACAAGATTTCCAATTTTTCCGCCAGCTAAAAGGACTATCATTTGCATTGGGCCATTGTTTTTCGATAAAAAGTCTAAACCACTTGGAGCAAAATCATCTATCCAAGCTTGAAGTTTCACCATATCCAGATTCGTTGCAACGGCTATTTTAGGTTCTCCAACACCTATTTTCTTTCGAATACTTGCCGAAGGATCTTCTTTCATCATCATTCTTTTGGTCAGGTTTGCTGAAAATTGATTGTCAAAAGCCACCCGCAATTGCCCTTTTTCAAAATGGATATTCGCTTGAGCAAAGGATCCTTTCATCATATCGGCCAATTGTACTTTTTTATCCTCAGGCAGACTTGCCGTTTGGTTGTTCGCTGTGATAAATTGATTGTACATATGAGAATTAATAGAAATATCTCCTCGCTGCGCCAATAGCTTTGCTCCAGAACCTTCCATTAAATCCCCCGAAGCCATTTCAAAAGCCTTCTTCGCCATGGCTAATTCATCGTACTCGCCGGCCTTCACAAACATAATAGCTACCTTGTTTTTAATCCCAACGGTCGCTTCGCCATCTCTAAAATATTCGATTCCATCTTTTGAATCAAAATCGTAACCATCAACGGTCAATACCGCTTTCAAACTATCTAAGTTTTTTACTTCGGCAAACATGTACAAAGTCGCTGGATTTCCATCAGTAAAAGGACCTTCCATGGCATAATAAAAACCTGCATCAAGATTCAATCCACTGCTTACTCGTTTCATTTGTCCATCAATAAGTGCTCCAACCATTGGTATTTTCTTGTACTCCGCTTTTTCAAAAATCGCAATTGGATCTATCGAACCAAAAACGATTACTTTATCGTTTGCATTGATAAAAGCAGATGCGCTTTCGGCAATACCCCTGTTATCATTACCTCCACAAGAAGAAAGAAAAAGAATAAAAGAGAAAATGGAGGCAATTTTTAATAACTGTTTCATGGAATTGTTTTTCATTGTGTTATTGTAATTCAAAAGTAAAATATTATTTCCATTCTCTGTGCCAAGATTGTGCCAAGATGAATTAAATTTGTAGATGCATTTTGTTGAACCTCATTTTCTTTGGAGAGATTTCTACGTTGCGTCGGAAGACCCTCAATCACCGTTCTATGGAAGAGAATATTCCGAATTTGAATTTGAGCACAAAATTTACAACTATGTCATCCATCCTCAATGGGATTCGATAGGCTCTGAAACATTATTCATCAAAGTTTTGTATGTTGATTATGATGCCGAATATGCCATTATTGAAATGATAGGTGAATGGAACGATGCAATCGAAAATGATATTATGACCTTCAAACGTGATATCATCGAACCAATTATGGGCGACGGAATCAATAAATTTATCCTGATTGGCGAAAACGTGCTCAACTTTCACTATTCAGACGAAAGCTATTATGAAGAATGGTTTGATGAATT
>DDBE01000123.1:2028-2677 GCA_002332715.1 Flavobacteriales bacterium UBA2040 | reverse complement strand
AACATAATTCCACGGCTGTTTCTATTTTTTGATATAAACGATTACTTTTTGATCAACCTTGATTCAGAAGTATTGTTGTTGCCCAAGAGACGAACTACATACACTCCAGTTGAAAGATGATTGATATTTGTAGTGAACAATTTACCATTTGTGGCGTTCAAGTTTTCTTCCAAAACTATTTGTCCCATCTGGTCAAATATTATCAATTTCGCGTTCTCTAAATTGTTTGGCAATTCTATATTCAATTCACCATTCGTAGGATTTGGATACAGATTAAGTTTTGCCAATTGTGGCGCATCCAGTTCAAGCATGGCGATAACAGTAAAACCATTTGTCAGCGAAATAAAATTCCCAACTGATTGATCGTACACTTTTACGGTGTGACTACCCACCCAAGCTGTATTTGGCACTGCAATGTCTAAACTCACCGACGTTGGTGTAACGGAATTAATCGAAAGAACCGGAAGTGAAGAACCATTGGTGCCATTAATTTGAACCAGCGTTGAAGTTGCACTCGTGAAATTCGTTCCTGAACCTGTAATCGTAATGGGTAGCGATAAAGTTTCCTGCGTTCCCGAATTGGGTGACACATTCAGCGTTGAAGTTGCACTCGTGAAATTCGTTGCTGAACCTGTAATCGTAATGGGTA
>DDBE01000123.1:0-1810 GCA_002332715.1 Flavobacteriales bacterium UBA2040 | reverse complement strand
TTCCTTGCGTTCCCGAATTGGGAGACACATGCGTTATCGTCTTACTAAAGGCAAAAGAACTGGCTATAAAACAGACGGTAAATGAGAGTATAATTCGTAGCATATTTTAATGAATTAGGGTTTGAATTAAGAAGATACGTAAAAAGAATTGATTTGACAAAATTTTAACATGCTCATTTATTGAACGGTAGCTTTTGATGCCTGAGCGCGCAATTCCATTTCATAACTCGCATTTGTAATACGTGCCCGCTTAGATATTTCATATAAAAACGCATCATTGTCAATTGTGGAGTCCAAAAATTTCTCAAATTCTGGGTCATCGTATTTGTCATCCATTTCTTTGTACTTCGCTTTTGCAATTGCCAAAATGAAGATCATATAATTTTTGGGTTCGTTCTTTTCAGGAATGGCCAAAATATTGACCAATGCTCCGTCGATATTGCCTCTGTTGAATTGAAGCGAAGAATAATTCATCAAAGTTTCTATAAATTTCGGATTGAGTTTGAGCGCTTTTTTAAAATATTCTTCGGCCTGATCAATTTCGCCAAGGGCATAGTGTGAACTCCCAATATTGTTCATTACATGTACATGATAAGGATTAAATTGCAAGGCTTGATGATACGATGTCAACGCATTCACATAGTCTTGGTTATTGAAAAGATAATTTCCTTCGTGCCAAAATAAGGGAGTAGAAGTGGCATCTATTGTGTATTTTTTCTTGTCGATTCTCTTGTAGGCAATCCTGTCATTATCCGCTTTGAATTCGAAATAATCTTTCTCATAACTCAACCATTTTACGCCTAAAATCAAAGTGACTAAGAGCGTGGTTGCCATTCCAATATTGGGGATGTTGAATTTTTTTGACGAGGATGATTGTAACGAAAATCCAGGTAAAAGGAATAGAAACAACAAGAACAGTAACTCAATTTTTTCAATGGGAAAGGAGAAATTGGAAATAACGATGTAAGCAAGAACACCACCAAAAAGTAAAACTTTGCTTCCTTGATTGATGGTCGATTTGAACAATAAAAAGATACTCAAACCTAAGAAAACTAGAAAAAGGAGTAATCCCAGAAAGCCATTTTCAACGGCAATTTGAAGGAAATCGTTATGTGCACTTTGGAAAAAAACGGTACCTCCTTCAGCTTGTGTGAATTGAAGTGGCGTTCTCAAAATTTCTATTTTCCAATCACCAGACCCATGACCAAAAAACAAAGATTCTTGCCATAAATCGAGAGAGTTACTCCAAATTCGAATTCGTTCATTCCCACTGCCGTAGCTGGTTTCCAGTAAGTTTTTTAGAAATGGAATTTTGTGTCGAAGGGGAGAAAAGAACACCGCTAATCCGGCAATGAAGATTCCTGAAAGAATACCAATTCCCCATTTTTTTGCTTTCGATTTTTGCAGGAAATACAAGGCCAAAATCAAGGGGTATACACCGTAAAGCACGAGAAAAACGGCACGATTCAACAAGAGAGTTACAAGCAAATAAATCAGTGCTATTACAACGAAAAGCAGTGCTTTTTTCCATTTCCGGACACTGGAAAAGAAACCGAAGGCAATAATGGGCAGGAGCAAAGTAAGCAGCTCAGAGTATTGATTTCTGTTGCCAAATGTATACCGAAACAAATACGTAGATTGGTGAGAATATTCATCTGAAAAATACATGCCAGCCAACTCAAACAAGTTGACTAGAACAAGTGGTAAAATAAGCAAACTAACTATTGTTGCGACTTTTGTATAAAAGTCATTCAGGTCGTTTGATTCGCGACGAAGCAATAGAACTAATAATGGTGCTAGAATAAAAGGA
>DDBE01000155.1 GCA_002332715.1 Flavobacteriales bacterium UBA2040 | reverse complement strand
AAAGTCAATCATAATAAGGCTTTCAGAGCTAATTTAGAAAAACTTAAAACAACTTACGCAAGCCCCATTTTTGCGGTCTGGACAGCCCCGTCCAGACCGCTAGCTTGTTTAAGCAAAAAATACGCCTTTTATGGCTGAAAGGTTAGAAAACCCTAGAGTGTATCAATACTCTAGGGTTTTTGCTTTTTATACCTTTTTAGAACTGAACGTTTATTGATCCCCTAATATGTATCACCTCCGAAGGTAGCAGCTAAGCTAATATCTTGGGGGGGCGGTGTTATAAAGAGTCATCCCTAAGATTGGCATCAGGAGAAAAATAATTATAATCAGCTCAATATAATATGCCATACCAACTTAAGTTGGGTTTTCTCAAATTAATATTTTTAATTAATTCAAATCGATATAAATCAGCTAAATATCCATGTATACATAACTAGAATATTTGGATTGGTGTTAAATAAAATTAATAACCCGAGATAGTTGAAATAAAATAGGCATAAAATAATACTAATTCAAATCTCTTATAATTTATTATTTCATTTTTGAGGAACTAATTTTTTTGGAAAATTTAAATTGAAAATGAATTCAATTCAATAATTCATTTTATTATCTTTGAATATGGAATTTAAGAAATCGATATTGTCGTTTCTATTGTTGTTCTCCTACACGATTGGGTTTGCGCATGACTTTATTCCTCATTATCACCTAGAAGATATTCATTTTGGAGTTGGAAATAATGAGCTTCACGCCCATGTTTCCCCAGAAAATTCCTCGGCTAATGATGTACAGCACGGCAATCATTTGGATAGTGGTATCTATGATTATTTGGTCTGTGCCTTTAATGAAGCGAATCATTCGAATCATGCTGATAAAAATGATATTCTTCAAACTGCTGTAAATTCGATTGCAAACCAGGGAGAACATTTTATTAGTGATTTTCCATTTGTTTATTCAGTTGAATCAACCTTACCTGTAAACAAACTAAAAGTTTGTTCAAAACCAATTCTTGACAACCCAAATTGTCTCTCATCTCGATCGAATAGAAGAGGTCCACCAATATTTTCTTGATCAACGAATTTCCTGAAGGGAAATTGTAGTGCATGCATTGAAAGATTTATAATCGTTTCAGGCATTCGTTTTTGACGAGAAAATAAAACATCATGATAGATAAATTAATACGCTTTTCGCTAGCCAATAAATTGGTTATCGGAATAATGACACTAGCAATAATTGGAGGAGGTGTCTATTCACTAATGAATATTCCAATCGGTGCTGTTCCCGATATTACGAACAACCAAGTACAAGTAATTACCACTTCGCGCAACCTGGCAACAGAAGATGTAGAGAAGTTTTTGACGTATCCAGTCGAATTGGAAATGGCGAATCTGCCGAACGTAAAAGAAATTAGATCCATTTCAAAATTCGGACTTTCTGTAGTTACCATTGTCTTTGACGATGAAATTGGAACGTATTTACCAAGACAGTTAATTGCTGAAAAAATAAAAAGTGCAGAAGAAAAGATTCCAAAAGGTTTCGGAACTCCGTTTATGGGACCTGTAACAACAGGGCTTGGAGAAATCTATCAATATGTATTGGATGTTGATGAAGAGCACCGTTATCAATATTCAATCACTGATTTAAGAACGATTCAAGATTGGGTGGTGAAACGCCAATTGTCTGGAATACCAGGAGTGGTGGAAGTCAATACATGGGGTGGATTTCTGAAACAATATGAAGTAGCACTTAATCCTGAACGATTAAGATCAATGGATATCTCTATAACTGATGTGTTTACTGCACTTGAAAGCAACAATAGTATTGCTGGTGGAGGTTATATCGAAAAGGAAAATGAAAGTTACTTTATTCGAGGGGAAGGACTCGCAACTTCCATTGAAGATGTAGAGAATATCGTTGTAACCACCCGAAACAATTTACCAGTTCTTGTAAAGAATATTGCGACAGTTGGCTTTGGTACAGCAAATCGTTTTGGAGCAATTACCGGTAATGGACAAGGAGAAAAAGTGCTTGGCCAAGTGATGATGCTCAAGGATGCCGATTCTAAAAAGGTCATTGATGCCGTTAAAGCTAGGGTGGATGAATTACAAAAAACATTGCCAGATGGTGTAACGATTAATGGCTTTCTAGAGCGAAGTGAGCTGATTGGTAAGACAACCTTTACAGTGAGTGAGAATTTAATACTGGGTTGTTTAATCGTGATTTTTGTGGTCGTACTACTACTCGGTAATTTACGCTCAGGTTTGGTTGTTGCTTCGGTCATTCCAATGTGCTTGTTCTTTGCATTAATCTTAATGCACATTTTCGGAGTTGATGCCAATTTGATGAGCTTAGGAGCTATTGACTTCGGAATTATCA
This sequence comes from Flavobacteriales bacterium UBA2040, assembly GCA_002332715.1. Taxonomy (GTDB): domain Bacteria; phylum Bacteroidota; class Bacteroidia; order Flavobacteriales_D; family Crocinitomicaceae; genus UBA2040. The sequence goes on along the minus strand of DDBE01000155.1, from coordinate 1,347 downwards.
TCGATGGAGCAGTAATTATTGTTGAGTTTATAGCCTTTAAAATAACCTCAGAACGAATTACAATTAATCGATTGGAGAAAGAGGAAAAAAGATCGTTTATTGATCAAGTTACCTTTCTAGGAACATCAAAAATGATGCGATCGGCCATCTTTGGACAAATTATTATCATTATTGTTTTTATTCCAATTCTTTCGTTAGTTGGTGTTGAAGGGAAAATGTTTCGACCAATGGCACTCGTATTTAGCTTTGCATTAATTGGTGCAATGTTGTTGTGTTTTACCTACGTACCAATGATGGCTTCGTTGTTTCTAAAACCATCTAATCCTGAAAAGCGAACTGTTTCAACACGTTTGGTTAACTATTTAGGTCGAGTTTACAAGCCAATTATCTATTGGGCGCTTCGAAAAAAAGCAATTGTATTAACAGGAGCAAGTGCCTTATTGATACTCATAGTATTACTTTTCGGTAGAATGGGAGGAGAGTTTGTTCCAACGTTGGACGAGGGAGATTTAGTAATTCAACCGGTATTGAAGACAGGTACTTCTTTGGCTAAAACAGTGGAAACCACAACGCAGATTGAAAAAATATTATTGACGTTTCCAGAAGTGGACCAAGTGATATCACGCATTGGAGCAGCAGAGGTTCCTACAGATCCAATGTCAATGGAAGAAAGCGACGTAATTGTGAAGTTAAAGCCGCGAGGTGAATGGACAACTTCGGACAATAAAGATGCGTTGACGGATAAAATGAAAGAATCACTTTCAGCAATTGCAGGAATTGATTTTGAGTTTACCCAGCCCATTGAAATGCGTTTTAATGAATTGATTACAGGTGTTAGAGCTGATATTGCCGTAAAAATATTTGGTGAAGATTTGGATGTTCTTCACAAAAAGGCAATGGAAATTGAAAATGCGATTCAAAACGTGGAGGGAGCATCAGATATTTCTGTCGAGAAGGTAGCAGGACTGCCTCAAATGTCCGTGAAATATAATCGAAAAAAAATTGCAAAGTACGGATTGAATATAGCTGATTTGAATGATATCTTAACGATGGGATTTGCTGGTAAACCTGCTGGGAACATCTTCGAAGGCGAGAAACAATTTGATTTGGTTGTTCGATTCAATGAACAAAATAGAAAAGATTTATCGCACCTAGAGCGCACTTCAGTTCGATTGTCCGATGGTACAACTTTGCCTTTCTCAGAATTTGCAGAAATTAGGTATACAACTGGGCCAGCAAAAATATCGCGCGACAATACAAAGCGAAGAATAGTGATTGGAGTGAATGTCCGAAACAGAGATTTAGAATCAGTAGTAAAAGACATTCAGAAGATTGTAGATAGGAAAA
>DDBE01000172.1 GCA_002332715.1 Flavobacteriales bacterium UBA2040 | reverse complement strand
AAAAGGTAAAATAACATACATTTCATCAACTGATACTTTGATTTTCTTCACGCGGTTTTCCTTCCAAGCCCAAACTTGTGGGGAAACATAGAAACACACTTTAATTCCTTGTTTTTTAGCCCATTCTGCAATACGGAGATTAAACCCTGGATAATCGATAAGAATAAGTGCATCTGGTTTAAATGTAAGAATATCTTTTCGGCAAAACTTAAGATTGGCAGCAATAGTTCGAATATTGGTAATCACTTCCCAAAACCCCATGAAAGCAAGATCTCTGATGTGTTTTGCTGGCTCACCTCCTATTTCCTTCATCCGATCGCCACCCCAAAAGCGAATGTCCAAGTCAGCCTGTTGCGCTAATAGTTCTTCCATTAGATTGCTTCCATGTAGATCACCCGAAGCTTCACCTGCAATTATATAAAGTCTTTTTCCTGCCATTCTTTAGAAAAATACGAAATAAACGATCAATGGTAGATAACAAACCGTGCCCAAAATAACACCCATAGCAAATTGATATTTTTCCTTATTCAGGTAGATATAAAATAATCCTAGATTGGCCAGAACCGCAAGAGTCAGCATTTTGCTCATGGTGCTGTTGTTATTCATAAATCGGTACCACAATTGTTCGTAATAGAAGTTTTGTGCCCAAGAAAGGATCAGAATAACGAGAGGAACGATCAAAATAGGAAGAATAATTCCGATGATTAATCCCAATGTATGACTTCTATTCCAATTTTTTAAATTCATAATTTCCACTCTTTTAAGTTATCCATAGCTTTGTAGGCAGTTAAATCAAATTGCGTGGGAACAACACTCGCGTATCCTTCACCCATAGCGTAAATATCCGAATCAGTTTCATCTGAAACACATTCAAAATCACCTGTTAGCCAATAATAAGGTCGGCCAAATTGATCTTCACGTTTGTCAAAACGGTCTTCCCAAAAAGCATGAGCTTGCTTGCAAATACGAATTCCTTTGATTTCTTCAGGCGCACCTTTGGGCACATTCACGTTCAAACACGTATGTGGGTCCATTTTATTTTTTAGCGCCTGAGTAATAATCTTTCTGGCAACATTTTTCGTTGCTCTGAAATCGGCATTGGCATCAAAATCTTTTAAAGAAAATCCGATAGAGGGAATATTCTCCATTGCACCTTCAACGGCTGCAGACATTGTTCCGGAATACAAAACATTGGTAGAAGTATTTTCTCCATGATTAATGCCGCTCAACAATAAATCAGGCGTTCGTTTCATAATTTCATAGATTCCCAATTTGACACAATCGACTGGTGTTCCAGAGCAAGAATAGGCTAGACTATTAGGAAAAAGTACAGATTTATTTAATCGCAAAGGGTTGGTAATCGTAATCGCATGTCCCATGCCAGATTGCGGTTTGTCGGGTGCAATAATTATGACATCACCAAATTCTTCAGCCACCTCAACCAAGGCAAGAATTCCTTTTGCAGAAATTCCATCGTCATTGGTCACAAAAATCAAAGGTTTACTCATATTAAAAGGTTTTAGTAATGGACAACGAAAGTAAATAATATTCGTCACATGGATGAGTTTAAATGTTCACAATTGCGTGAATAACTGCCTACAAAACTTGTAAATTAAACTACAAAAAGGTTGTATTTTTGGCCTAGTTAATTGATATGACAGGAAACGAATTAATAGACGGCTTACAAGCCATTACAGAAGAAAACAAATCTTTTGTTGAGAGAAAATTAGCGCATTTGAATGCCGATCAGCTGAATTGGCGTACCAATGCAGATTCATGGTCTTTGAATGAAGTATTTGCTCATTTAAACGAATACGCCGCCTTTTATCACGCTTCTTTCCGCAAGGTTATTGCAAAAACGAAATATCAAAAACCAACGCAAAATTTCTTGTCCTCACCTTTGGGCAGTGCAGCATGGAAATCGATGAAGTTGGGAAAGGCAAAAAATGTAAAACGGAAGTATAGAGCATTGGCCGCTTTTAATCCAACAACTACTCCAACGATAGTAAAAGGAAGTGATTGGAAAGTATTTTTTACAGGTCAAGAAGAATTAAGTCAAATTTTGGAAGACGCTCGAAAAATCAATATCAAACGAGCAAAAACAGCCTTATCCATCTCAAAAATCATTAAGTTTCGGATGGGCGACACAATGAATTTTTTGGTTTTTCATAACGAGCGTCATATTCAACAAGCGCAAAATATTTTAAACCATAAAAACTTCCCCAAAAAGAAATGAAAGGCCTTTTTTGGTATTGTGGAGTTAGCATAGCGCCCGTTCGTTCTGAGCCAAAGGACAGCGCCGAAATGATTACCCAACTCTTATTCGGTGAGATCGTTGAATTAATGGACACGGATAAACAATGGCGCAAAGTAAAAAGTTATTCGGACCAATACGAAGGGTGGATTGATGAAAAACTAATTCATCCATTGACCGAAAAGGAATTGAAAAAATGGATGGACAAACAAACCCTTCTATTTGATTCTCAGTTTAGAATTAATACAAAAGCAGGTGACATTCTTTTAACAAAAGGTTGTTTCATTCCAGGTGTTGAAGCGAAAGCACCTGTTCATATTGGGAATGAGGAATATATATTTACCGAAAGTCCAAGCACAGTGCCGAACGACATTCAAACCATTGCAAAATCGTACTTGAACGCTCCTTATTTATGGGGAGGCAAAACATTGTTTGGTATCGACTGTTCTAGTTTTACTCAATTGGTCTTCCGGTTTTTATCAATCTCCTTGCCACGTGACGCATATCAGCAGGCCGAAGACGGAGCCGAGATTCAATTGGAAGATGCACAGCCGGGAGATTTAGCTTTTTTCGATAATGAAGGAGGAAAAATAATACATGTAGGTATTTTGTTAGATAACCAGAAAATCATTCATGCACATGGCCAAGTGAGAATTGACAAATTGGATTCAGAAGGAATTTATAATACTGAACGCGCTTACTACAGCCATAAATTGTGTTTACTAAAACGCTATTTTAATTAGTTGGTCAATCGAATCAGAAATAGCATATTGCAAAAAGAGAAATTATATTTATAAAAATTAAAAGTTGAAAAAAACATAAGAATTTAAGCTCATGAGAAACGACAAAGAAATTTTCGACCTAATTCAATTAGAGAAAAACCGTCAATTGCACGGTATTGAATTGATTGCCTCAGAAAACTTCGTTAGTAACGAAGTAATGGAAGCAATGGGCAGCGTTTTAACGAATAAATATGCTGAAGGACTTCCAGGAAAAAGATATTATGGTGGTTGTGAAATCGTCGATCAGGTAGAACAATTGGCGATAGACCGTTTGTGTAAATTATTTGGTGTGACTTGGGCAAATGTTCAACCTCACTCTGGAGCGCAAGCAAATGCAGCCGTTTTCTTGGCTTGTTTGAATCCCGGTGACAGAATATTAGGATTTGATTTATCACATGGTGGACACCTGACCCACGGATCGCCAGTAAATTTCTCAGGAAAAATATACGAACCTCATTTTTATGGGGTTAGCAAAGAAACGGGACAAATAGATTACGACCATCTCGAAAAACAAGCGAGAGAAGTAAAACCTAAAATGATTATCGTCGGCGCATCTGCATATAGTCGTGATTGGGATTATGCTCGCGTGCGAAAAGTAGCGGATGAAGTGGGTGCAATTATTTTGGCCGACATCTCCCACCCTGCTGGTTTGATTGCAACTGGCTTGTTGAAAGACCCATTAGATCATTGTCATATCGTAACTTCAACTACGCATAAGACTTTAAGAGGACCGCGTGGTGGCATCATCATGATGCGTCACAATTTTGAAAATCCATTTGGTTTGAAATGGAACAATGGAAACCTAAAATCGATGGGTGCTTTGCTTGATGCAGCTGTTTTCCCAGGAACGCAAGGTGGACCATTGGAGCACGTAATTGCGGCAAAAGCTGTTGCCTTTGGTGAAGCACTGACAAGCGAATATAAAGCATACATGAAACGTGTCGTTGAAAACGCAGGAATTATGGCAAAGGAATTTGTGAAACGTGGATACGGTGTTATTTCAAAAGGAACAGAAAATCACTCCATGTTGATTGATTTACGTTCAAAAGGTGTTACTGGAAAAGATGCCGAGACTCGTTTGGTCTTAGCAGACATAACAGTGAACAAGAATATGGTTCCTTTCGATGCGGAGTCGCCTTTTGTTACCTCTGGAATTCGACTTGGAACTCCTGCCCTTACAACACGTGGTGTTGAAGCAAATGAGATTCCAAAAATCGTAGAATTGGTTGACCGTGTATTAAGTGATATCAACAACGATGAAAACATTGCTGCCGTTCGTAAAGAGGTAAACGAATTAATGTCTAGCCGTCCTTTATTCACGTGGTAATTTTTCTTTTGTAGCTTTGGCGGGAATCGAACCCGAACGCCCGAAGGCACTGGATTTTGAATCCAGCGCGTCTACCAATTCCGCCACCAAGGCATTTGTGTTCTCTCTGGCAGAGCGAGCGCAAAGTCATGGATTTTATTGAAATTGTATAACACTTTTTAAAATTTCGTCAATTTTTTTATTGTCGTCTTTCCATCCAATGAGATTTCAAAAAGATAAATCCCCGTTGTAAGATCATTCAAATCATCAATTTTCAGTGCATTATTGACCCAGTCGGACGGTTCAACATCAATCAGTTTTATTAATCTTCCAGCTTGATCTAGAATTCTAATTGTGCATGCCAACGGTTGATGTTCCGCACTTAACGATAAATCCGTTCGAAATGGATTCGGATAACTTTCCACCTTAGGTTCATTGGTGATTTCTGCAATGCCTGTCATGCTACACCCATTCAAAGTACCAGGAATATTTAAATCCAACCAGTCCAAACGTCGAGTAATCCAATCTTTCAAGCGTTGAACTTCTTCAGCGTAGGTTTGAGCTGGAGCTGGAACTTCTGGCGTACCCGTTGCCGCCCCCATATGCCCCCAAGTTAAATAATGCCATTCCTGACTTTCATCTACGACATTCGCTACAGAATCAACCAATCCGTGTAAGTACGATTCACTCAACACATTTCTTCGCAAATCTTCATATCGACATCGCATTTCATCTTGAAAAATTGGATCTTCAAACATGCGAACAAACCAACCAGGTGACGATACATCAGGATTACAGTCATTCACCTTATATGCCCATTCAGAACCATCCGTTGCATCATACATGCAATCCCACATGTCTTTCCAAGCCCAATCGAAATCCCAAACGGGTCCAGCTTTTAGTTTGCCCAAACTTCCATCCGAATGATCTTTCTCTTTATTGAAGTAACGACTCTTTTTAAAACCATCACCATTCCTCGCTAATTCGTTTACAATGAAGTAATCCAACCAGGAGCGAGTACTAATGTATTTTCTGAAACCATTAATTGGATCAGCGAAATTAGGTCCGTAAAGCGCCGTTTCAAATTGATCAACATAGTTTTGGATAAAATTCGTTTGAGCGCCTACTATATTGACAACTTTTGGATAAACATAGACCATGTGAATGTCAAACGTTGGATGGTCTATAGGACTATTCGCTAGTTGCCATGAGTTTTGATTGTCCCAATAATCGACTTTTAAAATGTATCCTCCCGTCACATCAGGTGGAGCAGTTTCAAAGGGATAAAGGTCGTCAACATCAACTCGGTTTGCATCACGCTTGATCTTCTCTGTCAAAAGGTAAATGCCCTTGTACTCTCCATTCAAAACGACATCAACCAATTTTGTTCGCGGGGCGTAATGACCTATTTCATCAAAAATGTGATAAGGAATAATGTTTCGGGCGAAGGATTTATCATTGTAATTCGCTACCAATAACCAATCATGTTCAGCAGGCATCCCTATTAAAGACGAATCAATTTGATTCCCTAAATTATCTTGAAGCTTAAGCGCATAAGGTTTTTGCGGGAGTGATGCTGAGTAATTACCACGACGTTCAATTCCAATTCTTCCATCGTATTCATTCATTGGATTAGTCATGTAATTCCGCACTCCTGGGCCGTTGTAGATAATCCCCATATCAGCAAGGATTTTCGGTTCATCGGGAATTGATTGTCCATTCGTATTGATGACAACAATTGGTAAATCAGATTCGGAAAATTGAAAGTAATCCGCTGGACTGGATCCGAAAGTTAAATTCCAGGTATTCAATACGCCTTCATCAGCTCCCGCTCCATCATGAATTCGCAAGTACCAAGTTCCATTGGGGTTTTGACCATTGTTTGCCAGTCCCATTTGACCCATCGGTTGGAAGGTTCCATTGTATGGTGCGCTTCCCGATGATAGTGGATTTGCGGCATCCGATCTTAAACAGGTCACTTGCATATCGTCATCACCACCACCAACAGACGAGAATAATTCTACAAGTGTGCCATCAGGAGCCAATAACGAAACGGTTAAATCATTCAAATACGTATGATTCAGATCGATGCATATTTCCTCCAATCCGAATGATGTAGTATTAATGGATGTCGGAAGTCCCAATACGATAAGGGGGATATCAATCGTTTGATTGTCCAATATTGGACCTGTTCCTCCAGAAAAAGTTTGAGATATACCAATAGTGCTGAGCATGAATCCAGCAACGGTTAAAAGTAGTTTCATAAATAACTATGATTTAGCGTGAATTTAACGAAAATTGAATTGACATCAGACTTATTTCTTAACCAAATAAAACGTAATGCGAAAAAGTATTGAAAAATGCGTTTAGTCATTTTTTAAAATACAAAAACGCATGCTTTTCATTCATTGCTTTGAATCAAAACTATCCGCATTAAAATAGGTATCTAATAATACGAAGCAAACTCTTATTAGGTTGAGTTCTGACGTCTAATAATTTTATAGAATAAAGAAAAGGACAATTGTTTGATTCTCACCGCGAAAGTTTCTTTACCGCCAATTAGAACTTCGAACTTGTTTTTTTCAACTGCTCGAAGTATTCTTTTCACACAAACCTCAACTGGCATACCAGTTTCTTGATTGTGGTCCATTACTCCGTAGGCATCACCTTTTCCAGTCAATGCATTGGTTGAAATTGGGGTATTTATTTTCCCTGGGCAAACGATAGTGACGTGAATGTTATTCTTCTCTTCTTCTAGCCGTAAACTCTCATAAAACCCGTGAAGGGCATGTTTTGAAGCGCTATAAGCCGAGCGAAGATAAAATCCGAATTTTCCTGCAATACTCGAAACGACTAGAATATGTCCATAGCCTTGCTTTCTATACATTGGTAAAATGGCTTTAGTCAATGCTATATTTCCAAAATAATCGATCTCCATTATCTTTTTGTCGACCGCAATTTCAGTATCTAAAGCATCCGATCGTTGACTTAGTCCTCCGTTATTGAATAAAAAATGAATTTCTCCGAAAGATTCTAGTTTTTTTCTGATTTTACCAATATTTTCAGCTGATTTCTCAAGGTCCAGAGGAAAAACGATATGCTTTTCTGAGTTCGTCAATTGGGCTTTCACTTTGTTCAAGCTCACTACATTTCTCGCCGACAAAATCACTCGAGCACCCCCATTAGCCAGTTGTTTAGCAAGCTCCTCACCTATTCCAGAAGATGCTCCAATTACCCAAACGGTTTTGTTCTTAAAAGACATATTAAAGGTTAAAAAATTAGTCCCTCAAAGATAACAGAACTTTGTGAATTGTTTTCTGGTGGAAAGACAAGTTTTAAAATGAAGAAAAGCTTATCTTTGCCGAAAATATTTATTACATGGGTACTATCGCACATCGATTCGAAACAGGAGAACAATCAAGTCAAAAAGGACATTTCCGCAATTTAATTATGCTTGCACGCATTGATGGTATGGTTGCAGAAGAAGAAAAAGCTCTTTTGGAACGTATTTCAAACCGTTTAGGGTTAACGGACGAACAAGTGAAAGACGTGAAAAACGATTCAAATAGTTACCCTATGATTCCACCTGTATCTCGCGAAGAGCGTTACGAGCGTTTAATCCAATTGGTGCAAATGATCTGTGTAGACGGCGAAATCGATCCAAAAGAAGATATTTTGGTTCACCGTTATGGAATCGCCCTAGGATTCACGCAAGAAAGATTGGATGAAAAATACCCGCTTATTCTTGAAAAAGTGAAAAACGGAATGGACCGTAACGATATTCTAGATTCTATTCTTTAGGCTGTTGACCTTTGACTATTTACCGTGAATTGGTCAAGGTAAACAGTCAACGTCAACGTCGAATTATAAACACTTTCGGAAAGTAATACACAATCGCCAATTCTAATGGCCTTGATTGCTTTTAAATACGTAAATTTGACCTTTGTATTTTGACCATGTCTAATCAGGATTTACAGTCTAGAGTTAAAGATATTTTTTCAGCATATCTGGAACAAAATGGTCACAGGAAAACTCCTGAACGATTTGTCATACTCTCAGAAATTTACGATTACGAAGGTCATTTCGATATTGAGTCGCTTTACTTCAAAATGAAGAGTCACAATTACCGAGTTTCAAGAGCGACTTTGTACAACACAATCGATTTATTGTTGGCCTGTAATTTAGTTAGTAAACACCAATTCAGTGCGTCCAATTCACAATTCGAAAAAGCCCATGGTAGTAAACAGCACGATCACGTTATCTGCACCGATACGGGAGAAGTTATAGAATTTTGCGATCCAAGAATTCAGAATATAAAAGCGACAATTGAGGACATACTTGGCGTTGAAATACAACACCATTCTCTTTATTTCTATGGTGTAAGAAAGAAAAAAAACGACAAAAAATAGCATGGATTTCTCAGTTGACATACGTGAACAAGATGGTTCTGCAATTATTCTTTTGAAGGGAAAATTGATTAATGAAGGTGATTCGCTGTGTTTGAACGACACCATTGCAAAAGAACTTGAGGCTGGAATTCAAAATGTTGTTTTCGATTTGACCGAACTAGAAAATTGCAATTCAAGCGGATTGAATGTATTGATTCGGACTTTGACAAAAACAAGAACAAAAAATGGTGATGCGGTGGTTTGTTCCATAAATGATAACATGGACAAACTATTTGCGTTTACAAAATTGAATGAAATATTTAGTCTCTATTCAAATCAAAAAGAGGCGTTACAACATTTTAATGAAAAATAATATGACCCAAGTAGATGTACTATTAGGCTTGCAATGGGGCGACGAAGGAAAAGGAAAAATCGTTGACGTACTAACTCCACAATACGACATTATTGCTCGTTTTCAAGGAGGACCAAATGCTGGACACACCTTAGAATTTGAAGGTCATAAACACGTCTTGCACACCATTCCTTCTGGCATTTTCAGAGATGGAGTAATGAACCTAATTGGAAATGGTGTAGTAATTGATCCAGTTATTTTTCAAGCTGAATTGGAAAAATTGGCTCCTTTCAACTTGGATTTACCCAAGAGAATGGTCATTTCGAAAAAAGCACATTTGATTTTACCTACGCATCGTTTATTAGACGCTGCCTCAGAACACGCCAAAGGAAAAGATAAAATTGGTTCAACTTTGAAAGGAATTGGCCCAACGTACATGGACAAAACGGGAAGAAATGGACTTCGTGTTGGAGACATTTATTTGCCCAATTTCAAAGAAAAGTACAAGGCCTTAGTAGAAAAACACGAAGGTATCTTGAAACATTACGAAGATTTCGAATACAATCTAGCGGAATTAGAAGGCCCTTGGATGAAAGGGATTGAAATTTTGAAAGGATTGCCAGCTGTAGATAGCGAACAATATTTATACGAAGCTCGAAAAGCAGGAAAGAAAATTTTGGCTGAAGGCGCACAAGGAACCATGTTGGACATTGATTTTGGAACTTATCCTTTCGTAACTTCATCGAATACGGTAACTGCTGGAACCTGCACAGGTCTTGGCGTACCGCCAAATTCTATAGGACGCGTTATAGGGATTTTCAAAGCGTATTGTACAAGAGTTGGAAGTGGTCCTTTCCCTACTGAATTAAGCGATGAAGTCGGTGAAAGAATTCGAAAAGAAGGATTTGAGTTTGGCGCAACAACTGGTCGACCTAGACGTTGTGGATGGATAGATTTACCTGCTTTGAAATACGCAATCATGATAAATGGCGTTACTGAATTGTCGATGATGAAAGGTGACGTATTGGACAAGTTTGAAGAAATTGAAGTTTGTACACATTATATCGTTGATGGCAAACGAATGGATTATTTACCTTACGATATCGCAAATATGGAATGTATTCCTGTTTACGAAAAAATCAAAGGTTGGAATACAGATTTGACAAAATTGACAAGTTATACTGATGCTCCGGCTGAATTGAAAGCATACGTGGAATATTTGGAACAAAAATTGGAAGTACCTGTAAAAGTTGTTTCCGTTGGTCCAGACCGTTCGCAAACATTGAACAATTAAGAATTGAACGCAAATAAAAATAGAATTTTAAATGCGCTTCTCGTAAGCGCATTTTTTTTGGTGGCCTCAACCGGTTTCACGCAAAGTTACCTAGAGTTGCTGCCTGGTTCTGAACGTGCTACACGTCAACCACATCTGCATGCGACGAGTCTCGCGGGAAATGTTGTTTTCACCTAT
>DDBE01000055.1 GCA_002332715.1 Flavobacteriales bacterium UBA2040 | reverse complement strand
ACATATTCTTAATACTGTCTACATCGACATTTGATAAGCCAAGGTAATTGGCAATGGTATTAATAACATTGACTTCGCTTTCGCTAACGCTTGCATCGGCCTTTGCTATACCATATAGGTAATGTATTAACTGAAGACGCGCTTCAGGTTGAAGGCGCATTCGTATATCGCTGCATATTCGCTGTAATGGAATCTCCTGACCATCCAGAAACTTTTTTAGCGTTTGGAGGTGTTGTGTCGAAAACTGATTGCCAAATTGGCGACTAAAAAAGACTTTGACATAATCCAGTTCAGACTTCAAAACTTTCCCGTCCGCTTTCATAACGGCGGCTGAAAGCGCCATAAGCATTGTCGGGAAGTCGTTGACGTTTGTTTGTTGACGGTAGTAATTGAAAATATCTTCAGCCGACTGACCATTGCGTGGATCAAAACCTTGCGATTTCATCCGCTCCTTCATCACCTGGAAATTATCGATAAACGTACCGATTATAAAACCAGCTATTGCCCCAAAAAAATTTCCTTTAAATAAAAAGTAACCACCAATTGCTAAAATCCACCTATACAAAATATGTCTGTTTAAATAGAAAGCGCCCCTATAAAATTATAGAGACGCTTCTCTGTTATTATATGTATGATTATATCAAATCTACACTTCTTTCTATAAACGAGTTCAATTCCTCCCCTTTTAACATTCCTTGCGAAAGTAATGCAAGGTCCGTTAATTGTTTCAACTTAGCGACTTGCTTGTCTTTCTTCTTCTCAGACAACAATTCACCAATTTTCGGGTGATTACCATTCAGCACCAAGTTGTGAATTTCAGGGAAAGCTCCGTAAAAGCCAGCTCCACCCATTTTCTGTTGCTCCATCATTCTTCGAACAAATTCGGGTTGAGTCACTAAAATAGGACCTTCTGTTTCGGTCATGCTTTCAACTTGAACGGCAAATTTATCTTTACTAACAATCGATTCCATCATTTCTTTCAAACCTTCTTCTTGCCCTTTGTCTAATTTCGAAGGAACTTGCTCGTCCTTGTTAATAAGCTTGTCTAAAGTATCTGCATCCACACGAGCAAATGTCAAGTTTTCAAACATGGATTCTAGCTTACTTATATAGTGTGGTGCTAAAGGACCTCCTAATTCGATTACATCGTACCCTCGTTCTTTTGCTTTCTTTACATAAGAAAACTGTTCTTCAATAGATGGTGTGTACAAAACAACTGTTTTTCCATCTTTATCGGTTTGAAGAGCTGCGATTTTCTCCTTGTATTCTTCAATAGTAAAGAATTTGCCTTCTTCATTCTTTAATAAGGAATAAGATTTAGCTTTTTCACCAAATTTTTCATCCGACAACATTGCGTACTGAACGAATAAATCTAAATCTTCCCACTTCGATTCGAAATCTGGACGGTCTTTTTTAAACATTTCAGCTAATTTGTCAGCTACCTTTTTCGTGATGTGCGATGAGATTTTCTTCACATTGCTATCGCTCTGTAAATAAGATCGAGAAACATTCAAAGGAATATCTGGTGAATCAATGACCCCATGCAACAAAGTCAAATACTCAGGAACAATCTGCTCTACGCTGTCTGTAATAAATACTTGATTACTGTATAAGTTGATTTTATTTCTTTGCACTTCAACATTCTCCTTGATTTTTGGGAAGTACAAAATACCCGTCAAGTTGAAAGGATAATCTACATTCAAGTGAATGTGAAACAATGGACTGTCAAAATTCATTGGATACAATTCACGATAGAAACCGTCGTAATCATCAGCTGTTAGGTCTGCAGGAGATTTTGTCCACGCAGGTGATGGATTATTCACTTGATTTTCCACCTCTTTCGACGTACGTTTTACTTTACCGTCTTCTCCTTTTTCACCGCTAGGATCATCTTCGTATTCTGTTTTTGTTCCGAAAACAACAGGAATTGGTAAGAATTTACAATATTTATTAAGTATACCACTGATTCTTTCTTTTTCCAAAAACTCCATTGAATCTTCAGCAATATGTAAAATGATATCAGTTCCTCTATCTGCTTTTTCAATTTCAGTCAAGGTAAATTCTGGTGTACCATCACTTTCCCACTGAACTGCCTTCGCTCCATTTGCGTGCGACAATGTCTGAATTTGCACTTTCGAAGAAACCATGAACGCCGAATAGAATCCTAATCCGAAGTGACCAATGATTTGCTCTGCACCTTCTTTTCCTTTATATTTCTCAACAAATTCTTCAGCACCCGAAAATGCGATTTGATTGATATATTTATCAATTTCCTCATCCGTCATTCCAATACCTCTATCTCGAATCGTGAGTGTTTTTGCCTCTTTATCAATAAGAATTTCAACTTTCAACTCACCGATTTCACCTTTAAACTCGCCATTGATGGATAAAACTTTTACTTTTTGTGAAGCATCAACTGCATTTGAAACTAACTCACGAAGAAAAATTTCGTGGTCCGAATACAAGAATCGTTTGATTATCGGGAAGATGTTTTCCGTTTGAACGTTAATTTGACCTGTTTTCATCATTAATTGTTTTTTCAACTTTTAGTCAAACTACATGCCATTGGATTAAAACTGACATCTTGTCCATTTCTTTAGACAATCTGTCGCTTAAAATGAATGTTTTACTACCTTTGGTTACAATTAAATCATGGTAACAGCAGTAATTATTTTCTTGGGAATGATACTTTTATTGCTCTTTTGGGGACAGAAGAATACATCTGGAAAAACGAGCCTTGCACTGTTATCTGGTTGGATTGTTAAGTATTTGGACGCAGCTGAAGTATACAGCAAAGGTAAATTGGCTGAAAATCGGAGTGCTTTTATTCAAGAAGCTAAGACTTTAAATTCCGTTTATCCTCATTTCATTTATTTTATTGCTTAAAAAATATGAATCATCAAAATAATTCTTTCGTTTTTATAACTGGAGCCACATCTGGTTTTGGAGAGGCCTGCGCCAATCTTTATGCTTCTGAAGGTTTTAATTTAATTCTTTCAGGTCGACGTGAAGAAAGATTAAACCTACTAAAACAAAATTTGCAAAGTGAATTCAAAATTAAGGTTCTTATTCTATGCTTTGATGTTCGAGACGCAATTGAAACAAAAAAATCTATTGAATCCATAAGTACAAACATTCAAAAAAACATAACAATCGTTATCAATAATGCCGGATTGGCTGTAGGCAAAGGCCCTATAGATAAAGGAATTCTTGACGATTGGAATAGGATGATCGACACGAATATTAAAGGGGTTTTACATGTCAGTCAATGTCTTATCCCAATCTTAAAATCAAATAAATCGGGACATATTGTTAACATTGGTTCTATCGCAGGAAAAGAAGTTTATCCGGGGGGTAATGTTTATTGTGCAACTAAACATGCAGTTGATGCGTTATCTAGAGCAATGAGAATTGATCTATTGCCATACCATATAAAAGTCACCAACATTGCACCTGGAGCAGCTGATACAGAATTCTCTGAAGTACGTTTTAAAGGAGATAAAACTCAGGCTTCCAAAGTTTACGAAGGGTTTTCACCTTTAATAGCGAAAGATATTGCAGAAAGTATTTACTTTGCAACGTCTAGACCGGCGCATGTTACTATAAATGACTTAATTATAATGCCGACTGCGCAGGGAAGTAGTCAAAATTTGTATAAACAATCATAAATCAACAATAATGAAATTTTTGCTCTCGTTTTTCTTGTTCATCATTTTTGCTTCGCAAGCCAATGCTTCGCATTTATTGGGTGGAGAAATGTATTATGACTATTTAGGTTCGAATAATTACAAGGTAACCATCATCCTTTTTAGAGACTGTAATTCAGCTTCGCAATTTGACAACCAATTGCACTACACCATATTTGACGAGGACCAAATGGCACCAAATTACAATGTTTTTCTGAGTGCATCAAGAGTAGTAACAAACTTGCCTGTTGATTATAGTAACCCATGTGTAGTTCCGCCACCCGGCCTTTGTGTGGATCAGGCCGTTTACATTGATACCGTAAATTTACCAACTAACACATCAGGATATTCTTTTAGTTTCCAACGTTGTTGTTGGGCAGCCAACATTATCAATGTTGTAAATCCAGATGATTTTGGTTTAACTTTAAGTTGTTTTTTGCCAGGTACAAATCAATTACCAACAGGATATAATAATGCAGCTAGATTTTTGAATCTGCCGCCTTTGGTTCTTTGCTCGCAAAACGAGTTGGATTTTGACCATAGCGCAGTTGATGCCGACGGAGATTCTGTTCGAATTTTCTTATGTGAAGTAGACCAATATGCATTATCCTCGGGTAGTGGTGCAAACCCTGATCCTGATTTGCCTGGTCCATACCTTCCAACCGTCTGGGAAGCAGGTTATAGTGCACCTTTACCATTTGGAGTTGCAAGTCCAGTGCTTTTGGATTCACTAACTGGACAGCTTACTTTTACACCTATAACTCTTGGAAATTTTTTAACAGGAGTTTGCCTCGAGGAATTTCGTGATGGTGTTTTAATAAACAAAAAAAATAGAACTTTTAATTTTACGGTTGTCAATTGTGACCAAGTGATTCCATTCAGTATCGCGCAATTAACAACTGGTGCAAGCGCAACACAGTTAATTGAAGATTGTGGAACGCAATACTTTTATTTCTCAAGATTAGATTCAAGCGGTGTTTTACCAATTTCTATTACAATTCAAGGCACAGCAACTCCGAACGTAGATATGTCCAATATCCCTGACACCTTTTATATGATGCCAGGAGAATTCAATGACACCTTGGCGATTACTGCATTTTACGATAGTCTTGCCGAGCCGAACGAAACAGTAACATTGACTTTATCTTACTTTGATATATGTTCAGGAGAGAATGATAGTTTAGTTGCAACATTTATAATTAGGGATTATACCGATATGAGTATTTCAACTCCAATTGATAGCGTTAATGTTTGTCCAGACTTGGGCGAAGTTGCCAACATCGGTGCCAATTTAGCAGGAGGACAAGGGCCGTACAATTGCGATTGGTTTAGTGGTCAATTTGAATTTATCCCTAATGCGATAAACGTTCAAATTCCGCCAAGTGATCTTACTGAGTTAGAAAACGCCTATTATGTGACGGTTATAGATGCTTGTTTTAAATCAATTACATCTGATACGATTTGGGTTCACAACCAATGCCCGCTGAGTTTGGCCAACGTATATTCTCCAAACGGAGACGGAATTAATGATATATTCTTGATACCAAATATCGATGATTATCCCGCTGTAAAACTGACTATTTTCAATCGATGGGGGAATATCATTTATTTGGATTCGGACTACACAAACAATTGGGATTTGAAAACATATGGTGGCGAGGATTTAGCAGATGGAACCTATTTTTATACCGCCGAGGTAATCAACGATAAGAAATACATTTATGACGATCAAAAAGAAACGGAGTTCATTGCTCATGGATTCTTTCAAATTGTTCGGTAGGAAAAGACACAAGAAGAAAAAGCCTCTCTTGAATTTCAAGAGAGGCTTTTTTTATTGGTTAACTTTTTAATGAACCTCAGGTTGATTTCCTTCAATTTTTGTATCCAAAACATTCCCTTTTATCTCAAGAAAGATTGGTTCAGCGACATTTGTCATAATTGTAATTGTCTTCGAAAAATTTCCAATTCGTTGTGTATCATATTTTACAGAAATCTCAGAATAAGCACCTGGTTCGATTGGTTCGTTTGGACGCTCTGCTGTTGTGCATCCACAACTTGTTTTCACATCGGTTATTATCAAAGTCTTCGTACCTGTATTTTGGAATTTAAAACTAAATAAATCATCTTTTCCTCGTTCGATATCTTTTCGATACAATTCAATGTTATCAAATGTTATAGGTTTCAAGGAGTCCCCAATAAAAGGTGCTTCTATAGCAACTGCCACTTCTGGCTTTAATTCTTCTTTTGCTGCAAGTTTGTTCAACTTACGTTCAATTTTGTTGGCTGCGCGTTCGGCCTTCGCTTCTATACGTGCTTGTTTTTTCAATTCTTTCTTAGTTT
>DDBE01000187.1:2656-3447 GCA_002332715.1 Flavobacteriales bacterium UBA2040 | reverse complement strand
AGTTCAGTTTTAATTTCTTTGGATTGTACCGAAGAAATTGTGCAAGAGGCGATCGACAAAAATTGTCAACTGATTATTTCTCATCACCCTATCGTTTTTTCAGGTTTGAAGAAATTGAATGGAAAAAATCATGTGGAACGAACTGTTATTAAGGCGATTAAGAATGATATTGCTTTATATGCTATCCATACCAATTTGGACAATTATAAATACGGCGTAAACTTCGAAATTTCGAAAAGATTAGGATTACAAAAGACGAAGATTTTAGCCCCGAAAACGAACAGCTTACTCAAGTTGGTAACCTATGTTCCAATGGAAGCAAAAGAAAGTGTTCTCCTATCGCTTTTTAACGCTGGCGCTGGGCACATTGGCAATTATTCTGAATGTTCATATAGTACAGAGGGCGAAGGAACTTTTCTTCCCAACGAAAAAGCCAATCCAGCTTCCGGAGAAAAAGGGAAGTTGAGTCGTGATACAGAATTCAAAGTGGAAGTTTTGGTAAATGCACACACTAAAAATCAAGTTTTTGGAGCTTTGCTAGATTCCCATCCTTACGAAGAGGTCGCTCACGAATGGATACCCGTTGAAAATGTGAATCAAGACGAAGGATCAGGTATGGTGGGAGAACTCGCAATTGAAATGTCAGAAAAAGATTTCATGACGTTTTTGAAAGATACGTTTCAATGCGGAGTTATTCGACATACTGAATTAAGGAATAAACCAATAAAACGAGTTGCCTTTTGTGGTGGAGCAGGCGGATTTTTATTGAATCAAGCAAAAGGAGAGAAGGT
>DDBE01000187.1:0-2413 GCA_002332715.1 Flavobacteriales bacterium UBA2040 | reverse complement strand
TCAAGCAAAAGGAGAGAAGGCCGATATTTTTATCACAGGTGATTATAAATACCATGAGTTTTTCGACGCTGAAAATCAAATTATTATTGCCGATATCGGTCATTTTGAAAGCGAACAATACACAACAAATTTATTAGGGGAGATATTGACAAAAAAATTCCCTAACTTTGCGGTCAATTTAACGGGTATTAATACGAATCCAATCAAATATTTTTGACAATGGCTGCAACAGCAACAAAGAAAAAAGAAACGAGCATTGAGGCAAAGATGGATGCCTTGCATCAATTGCAATTAATTGATTCTGAAATCGATAGAATCAGAACTATCCGTGGTGAATTGCCTTTGGAAGTGCAGGATTTAGAAGATGAGATGGCAGGTCTTGAAAGACGTGTTTCGAATTTAAAAGATGAAATCAAAGAAATCGAAACAGAGATCACTGACCGTAAAAATGCGGTAAAAGATTCTGAATTGGCCATATCAAAGTACAAAGAACAACAAGATAAAGTTAGAAATAACCGTGAATTTGAGTCTTTGGCAAAAGAAATTGAGTACCAAGAATTGGAAATCAAATTACACGACAAAAAATCAAAAGAAGCGAAAGCAAAAATCTCTGGTAAGAAAGAGGTTTTAGAAGAAGCAACTGAAAGAATGGATTTTCGTGCGGTTGATTTGAAAACGAAAACGGCTGAATTAGACGAAATCATTGCTGAAACGCAAAAAGACGAAGAGAAATTACAAAAGAAATCAGATGCTGCGAAAAAATTGATTGATGATCGTTTGATTAAAGCGTATGATCGTTTGAGAGGAAATTCAAAAAACGGTTTAGCTGTAGTTTCTGTTGAGCGTGATGCTTGTGGAGGATGTTTCAATAAAATTCCACCTCAACGTCAATTGGATATCGCAACGAAACGTAAAGTAATCGTTTGTGAGCACTGTGGTCGTATTTTGGTTCCAGGTGAGCCGAAAGATGAAGTAGTGGTAGAAAAACCAAAAAAGACTAGAGCGAAAGCAAAAAAATAATTTGATATAAATATTGAGAATCCGTGTCGGCTGAGCTGGTACGGATTTTTTTAGCTATAATAGTTACCTGTGAAATTCCAAGATTATTCCATATCGCCCTTGATCAAGTCTCAGTTGAAACGCATGGAGTTCAACAAACCGACGGATATTCAATTCAAATCTATTCCTCATATTATGAAGGGAGAAGATGTGATGGCGATTGCTCAAACCGGAACAGGAAAAACGGGCGCTTTCGTGATTCCTGTACTAGACAAACTTGAAAAGTCTGGGCGAAAAAATTATACAGGTGTTCGAACATTGGTGATGGTGCCAACAAGAGAATTGGCGCAACAAATCACGACCGTTTTCAAAGAAATTGGAAAAGATACGAGTGTCAAAATAATGGGATTGTATGGTGGTGTAGAGCAAGAGCAACAAATTAAACGTCTTGAAAAAAGAGTGGATGTTCTCGTGGCAACACCAGGACGAATGTTCGATCTTATTTCTCAAGGGTTTATTGATGTGAGCGGAGTGGAAGTCTTAATTCTTGACGAAGCAGATTTGATGCTCGACATGGGATTTTTAAAAGACATTCAGGACATTGTTAAAAAAATCCCGAAGCATCGACAAACTTTATTCTTCACCGCAACAATTGACAAGAAGATTAAATCATTGGCATATTCTGTAGTAAGAGATGCGATTCGTATTCAGATTTCACCAAAGAATCCAGTGGCAAGAAATGTAGACCATGCCGTTACTTTCATCGAAATGGACGACAAACGGTTCTTTCTTGAAAACATTCTTCGAGAATATGAAGAAGATATGTTCATCGTTTTTGTGCGTACCAAAGTAAGAGCGGAAAGAGTAGTTGCTGCCATGGAACGCGTTGGCGTTAAAACACAATTTTTTCACGGTGGAATGGAACAAGCGGATCGTTTCAAACTATTGGATAGTTTTCGTAAGGAAGAATTCCGAGTGTTAGTAACCACAGATGTTGCCGCAAGAGGAATCGATATCCCTTCGGTTAAGTATGTTATCAATTACGATTTGCCAGAAGATCCAGAGTTGTACGTTCACCGATGCGGTCGATGCGGACGAGGCACAAATCGGGGACAAGCCATGTCATTTTGTTCTGAAGGAGAAATGGCGTTCTTGACACTTATTGAAGAATATACAGGCGAACAAATCACTCGACACGAAATAGATAAAAGCGATTATAAAGCAATTGTTTTCGATTCTGAAGACCCTACTTTCGATTGGAAATCTCTACTTGACGATGACAATAAATTTTCGGGTACAGAGGAGGAATGGTAGTGGGCTTCTGGCAGTGGCTCGCTTCACTTTTGCTCTTGGCTAATTTGTTAGGATGTTTGGGCAAGTTTTTATTTTTGCCAACAGCCAACAGCCAACAGCC
>DDBE01000220.1 GCA_002332715.1 Flavobacteriales bacterium UBA2040 | reverse complement strand
ATCGAATTTCAAATTCAGGAGAATGTAGATTTTCTTGTTGTTCAAGGCACAACAGGCGAATCGCCAACACTTTCGTGGGAAGAGAAGTTGGAGATATTGGACATCGTGGCAGAGGTAAATGCCAAAAGAAAACCTATCGTTTTTGGTTTAGGAGGAAACAATACCGCCGAAATAGCGAAAAAAATGGGGCAATTACCTAGTTCAGTTGACGGAATATTATCCGTTTCACCTTATTACAACAAACCCATTCAAAAAGGAATCGTCGAACATTTTAAATACGTAGCTTCCCATACTGATTTGCCTATAATTTTATACAATGTTCCTGGAAGAACGGCTTCAAACATGTCCATCGAGACAACGTTGGAACTAGCCGAAGTACCGAATATTGTGGCCGTAAAAGAAGCATCGGGAAACATCGAACAGATTATGGATATCATTCGTCAACGTCCTGATGGATTTGGTGTTTTATCAGGAGATGACCCATTGGTTTTGCCTTTGGTAGCCGCTGGAGCAGATGGAGTAATTTCTGTTGTATCCAATTCTTTCCCAAAAGATTTCTCCAATATGGTGCGTTGGACAGCGACAGGCAAACATGCCGAAGCCAAAGCGATACATTACAATTTATTTGAAATCACAAAGCTATTCTTTGCTCAAGGAAATCCGGGTGGGGTGAAAGAAGCATTGAAACAAATGAATCTGATGGAAAATCACATGCGTATGCCTTTGGTGAATGTAAGCGTTGATCTGGCGAAAGCTATCTATACTGAAACCGCTCGTATTATCAAGCATTAATAAACCCAAAAGAAATTTGTAACTATCTTTGGCCCCGTAAATTAAGCGGGGCTTTTTTTATTAAAAGAACAACATGAACCAATTCTATAATATTATTCAAGCCGTTAATGCAGCGGAAAAAATCGTAATCACGGCACATAAATCTCCTGACGGCGATTCTATTGGCAGTTCCATGGCTGTTTATCACTGGTTGAAGGCGAAGAATAAACAGGTAAGTATTTGTCACCCAGATGCGTTTCCTAAGTTTTTAAAATGGTTACCAGCGGTTGAGGAAGTGCAGAATTTTGAAGATTCAGGCGAACTTATTACAGCCGATATCGAAGAAGCGGATTTAGTCTTTGCTTTAGATTACAATCATCCAAGTCGGGTGGGGAATGACATGGAACCTCTGTTATCGAACATCAAGGAGAAAACAATCATGATTGATCACCATTTGGATCCGTCCGATTTTGCTTTTATTTCCCTAAGTCAACCAGAAGTTTGTTCCACTGCTCAGTTGGTGTACGAATTACTCGAAACAGACTCGTTCATGAGCGTCGAAGCTGGAATGGCTATTTATCTTGGAATCATGACCGATACAGGCTCATTTAGATTCAATTCAGTTACGCCAAGAACACATGAAATTTTAGGGAAGTTGCTTTCAAATGGAGTTGACCATACTGCCATCCATGAAGCTGTTTTTGGACAAAATTCATTGGATCAATTGCGGTTAAAATCCCATGCAATTTGCAACAATTTAGATATTATCGAAAATGGAAGAGTGGCTGTTATGTGGCTGTCTGAAAGTGAATTGGAGCAGTTTAATTACCAAAAAGGGGATACCGAAGGTTTAGTGAATACTGCTTTGAGTGTAACCGGAGTGAATTTAGCCGTTTTCATGACAGAGAGTAATGGCAAAGTGAAGATGTCTTTTCGCTCGAAAGGCGATCAAGCAGTGAATATTTTTGCGAAAGAAAATTTTGAAGGAGGCGGACATGCCTATGCTTCGGGAGGAATCAGTTTCATTTCTTTGGTAGAAACAATTAAAAAAGTAAAAGATAACGTAGGGAAATATTTGGTATGAAGTTGAGTTTTTATTTCTTGTTTGTGCTTGCACTGCTTTCCGCGTGCGGTGAAGAAGAGACGCCCCAAAAAGAGGTGAATTGGACGAAAAATCAATCCACAGACTTAAACAAAGAAATCACCATTCGCGAAAAAATCGACATTGAACTGTTCATCGATCGTCATCTAACTTGGAAAATGGAAGAAACAGGTTCCGGTTTGTTTTTTTACAAATACGAAGAAGGCAGAGGCCTTGAAGCCGTTTCTAGATCTCGTGCACAAGTGCAATTTAGTATATCTCTCCTCGATGGAACAATGTGTTATGAAACAGGTTCAGACGAAGTTGTTGAAGAGTTCCAGATTGACCACAGTCATGTCGAAACGGGTGTACAAGAAGGAATCAAACGAATGCGGGAAGGTGATAAGGTTAAAATGATTATCCCAAGCCACCTAGCACATGGTTTGTCAGGTGATTTGAACAAAATTCCACCTTTGACACCAATAGTAGTAGATTTATACCTTTATAAAATAGTTCGATGAAGTATTTGACGATAATTTGCGCCGTAGCATTTGCCTTGTTTGCCTGTAAAGACGCGCCACTTGAAAAAGAAGCACCGAAAAAAGAGGTTTCAAAGAAAGACAAAGAAGCAAGTATGAAACCCTTGGGTGACAAGGCGCAGCTCGATTCTCTAGTCATGAGCAACGGCATTAAAATACACTGGATTACACGAGGAACAGGTAGTGAAATCAAGAAAGGCGATTGCGTAGATATTGATTATAAAGTATACTTAGAAAACGGAAAATTGATAGAGGGCAATCACAAATTAAACTTACCGTCATTTCCTTTCGTTGTTGGATTTCAGATGCAAACCAAAGGATGGGATATCGCTATGAAAGAAATGCGAATTGGTGATGAAGTGGAAGTTTTCATTCCGAGTAAATTGGCCAGAGGTGAGAAAGGAATAGAAGGAATGATTCCACCAAATTCAAATAACATTGTTTACATCAAAGCGATTGAAAAGAGAAAACCGACCCGCGAGATAGATGGAAATAAAGTGTACGTTTTTGAAGAAAATACCGAAAATACGACCCTTTTTAATCGAGAAAACACCATCGAGTTTTATTCCATGACGAGTTCAGAAAGTACACCTCGATATTTCAACTCCTATCGTGAAAATCAGCCTTTTAGGATGAAAATGAAGGATGCTGGCCCACTTCCAGGTCTTAAAAAAGCGTTAAATAATGCCAAGAAAGCGGACCGCATGTACATCGTAATTCCACCTTCAGAAGCCTATGGTTCAAAGGGTTATGTTGACTATGTCAAGCCAAATGAACATTTGTTATTTAACATCTTCGTAAACGACGTGTATTAAGAAAGTAACAATTTACCTAACTTTGAATTGCTTTTTAAAACCTCATAGAATTAATGATAAAATATTTCCTGACCCTCACCTTAAGTTTCTTGTTTATAACTACTTATCTTTTCGGACAAGAACCTGTTGACACAATTTATACAGCGAAAGGTTCTGTAATTATGTTTTCAGACAGAACATGGCAGTATCAGGAAGATCTTGAATTCGACGGTGTTTTGAATGAGCATTTACACAATTTAGTAACATCAATGCCTGATTTGGATTTAATTCAGACTTGGGATTCAGATATGTGTTATACTTCAGACCTTCAAAATGACTTATCAAAATTTAATGATACGATTTGGTTGTGTGTGATGAATGATCAAAGTGAAAACTTCGTGATGCCATTTGATGGACAAATCACTTCTCGTTATGGTTACAGAGGAAGTCGTTACCACAATGGTATTGACATCGATTTGGTCACGGGTGATACTGTCAAATCGGCTTGGGATGGAAAAGTGCGTTACGCGAAATGGAATAGTGGAGGTTTTGGTAACTTGGTTGTCGTCCGTCACAACAACGGATTAGAGACTTTTTATGCTCACTTAAGCAAGATTAATGTAGCACCAAATCAAGAAGTAAAAGCAGGTGATTTATTAGGTTTAGGTGGTAACACAGGAGCATCAAGAGGTTCGCATTTGCATTTTGAGGTTCGTTTTTATGATGCACCTTTAAATCCTGAAGAAATTATTGATTTTGAGAATAATGTTTGTAAGGATGACAACTTGATGGTTCATAAAGCCATTTTTCGTCCAGGAGCTAAACCGACGGATATAGAGGAACACGGAGAAAACTTGGCCTCTACCTCAAACAAAGCAGTTGCCTCAACAAAGAAGTATTATAAGGTTCGTTCGGGTGATAATCTTACCCGAATTGCAGCAAGACATGGTACTACAATCTCTCGTTTGTGTAAGTTAAATAAAATTAGCTACAACTCAAAAATTATTATTGGGAGCACATTGCGTATTAGATAAGATTATCGTTTTTTTCAATTCTTAGTGTTCCACGGTTCGTTTTTTTTTGTAAATTGAACTATGCAATGCAAGTATCGTGTCATATTATCCCTTGATGGCGGTGGAATTCGTGGGTTAATACCACTAAAAATTCTATACCATATCCAAAGTCAAATTGAAGAAATGGACAAAACTGTCGACATTTCTACTTGGGTGGATGTATTTTCGGCTACGAGCACAGGATCAATTATTGGTGGGGCATTAATGTTGCAAGATGAGGAAGGGAAGGCTAAATTCTCACCCAACGAGATGATGGATTTGTACTGCAAACGTGGTCAGCAAATTTTCAATAAGAACATTGGAATCAATCCAGAAAACTCAATGTATCCTTTGAGTTTTGTCTTGAATCATTTTTTTGGAGGAATAACCATTGAAGACCTTCGAAAGCGTTTTCTATTCGTTTCTTATGATTTAAATTCTGATTCGCAATATTTGTTCACAGATACTGCTGACCGTTTTAGAAGTTTGCCTTTGTCTAAGATTATGATTGCGTGTAGCGCTTTTCCTGGTGTCTTTCCGCCCTTGGAATTGGGCAATTTGCTTTTAGCCGATGGAATAGTTGCAGCAAAAAATCCTTCCGAGTTGGCTTATAATTATGCGCGGATGTTTTATCCCAACGATCCGATTATATTGTTGAGTCTTGGCACAGGACAGAGCGAGTACAATGAAATGGACATTATCGATAAAGAAATGGAACGTGTTCATAGCAAC
>DDBE01000203.1:428-3312 GCA_002332715.1 Flavobacteriales bacterium UBA2040 | reverse complement strand
AGTTCGATTCTCCTATGGGCTACAGAGTAAGTATTAAAGACTAAAAAAAAAAGAAAAAATGGCGAATCATAAGTCAGCACAAAAAAGAATTAGATCAAACGAATCAAAAAGAGTTCGTAACAAGTACCAACACAAAACTACGCGTAATGCGTTGCGTGCAATACGCGCAATCACAGACAAAGCTGAAGCAAGTAAGCTTTATCCTTCTGTTGCTTCAATGATCGATCGTTTGGCGAAAAACAATGTTATTCATGATAACAAAGCTGCAAACTTGAAATCGGGATTGCAGGTTATGATCAATAAATTATAATATTTCATCACATAGTGAGGAGAAGGGGCTTAGTGCCCCTTTTTTCGTATTTTTAAATAAAATTCATTTTGAAGACAAGTTTTATTCTGTTTCTTGCTCTTTTTTGCGGCTCTCTAAGCCTCTATTCACAATCTGTTTATAATATTCCTGCGGATACAATTAAATTCGAACACAGGACAGGTGGCATTATAGATACCTTTGACTTAAGTTATACTTTCCCCATCAACTCTGCTCCAATTGGTGGGTTCGATTCACCGTTCAACTCCCCGAATGTTTCCTTTATTGGGAATTCTCCCAATTTATTTGCTGCTGTCAAGTCTCCTATACTAAAAAGCTGGAAAGTATCTGCTTTGCCTCATTTAGGATTTAAATATTCTGTAGGAACAAAAGCGGTTCAATTTCTTCATATGGACTATCAGCAAGTTTTCCAAAATGGACTCTTGATGAATCTAGAAATTCACCGAGCGAGCAATGTAAAAGCTGGGAGTACAGCTGGACTAACACAAAATAATAGCTTCACCAATCAAGACGCATCCCTTGGTTTTAACTACAAAAAGAAAAAATGGGATGTTAAATTCATCGGTGGTTACCGATATGTAGATGCCAATCTTTCAGGAGGAATTGCAGATAGTTTGGCCTCTGACATAGACGGGCTTGGACTTGAATTTATTACTATAAATAAACCCAATGCCAATTCACAACAGCGATTTGTTGACGTGAATACTCGATTGCGGTATAGTTTTCCGGTTGATTCTATCCAAATAAAATTTGGAATTCAAACTATTCATGAATATGCTCTTTGGAATAGAATCTACAACGAAAGGGCAGACTCATTAAATTTGATTTATCCGACTGTTAATATTGATTTTGACACGACGAGAGATCAGTTTCAAGATGCAAAGCTGAAAAATGGACTTGGACTTTTCTTCGACATGAAAAACCTAAAGGTGGATGCGTCAATCACACACAGATACTGGCGTTTTCAGAATTTAGGAACGAATCGCGATACGAATGAGATTGGAGCTGAAGTAAATTTCAAGTACCAGGTTGGAAAAATAAGCTTTCAAAATCATACTGAATTAAATTTTATTGGTGCGGAGCAAGAATTTCGCACTCAGAATACTATTCTGTTTGGCAATAAATCTAAAGGATTTGGCATTCAAACAAATCAGCAAAACATATTGCCTGAGCTAGTTCAACGAAATTATTTCGCCAACAATTTGAATTATAGTAACCCATTGGTAAAACAGAATATCTCTGAATTTTCAATAAAAGGGAATTATTCAATACGCTCTATCGAAGGTGAAATAAAACTAGGAATAATAAATTGGAAAGATAAATTAGTTTGGGATCAAAGTAATTGGGTGATTAATTCCTTTAGCGATCAAACCATTCAGCAAATCGATTTTAAATTGCACTGGGATTTAGGCGTGTTAAAGCTTTATCAAAGAGCATTAATTCAATTGGGTTCAGAATTTGTGCCAACAACGTCCTTTTTAACTAGAGTTGTTCTTAAGAAAAGAGTTTTTAAAGCGCAGAAACTGGAATTGCTTTGGGCGCTAGATCCATCGGTTCGCAGTAAATACAGTCTTTTGGCCTACAATACTTTATTGGATAATTATTATTTCCCTAGCAATACCAAAGTCGGAGGACAGACATTTACCTTGCACAGCACATTTTCTTTAGGAATAGATGAATTTCGTTTTTTTCTAAGGGCCGAAAATATTCAGTTTTTCTGGACAAACACGGTTGAAGAAGTGCGAAACTACCACCGAGCTCCATTCTTGTTTAGAGTCGGATTTAGCTGGGATTTCTTTAATTAACTGCAACACTGCTTGTCAGCAGATTACCCTTTAATCATTCAGTAAAGTTTTAGAATTTGGCTTGAAGAAGTAAAGTTATAAAAAATGGAAAGGAGCAAAACTGGTGTTTTGCTCCTTTCTAACCTAACCTACCTTTTACAACTAAACCGTGTCAAAGATATGAAACTTTTTGAATAAAAAAAAATTTTTGACTTTTTTAAGATTTTAACGAAAGCTACTTTTTTTAGGTATAATGTTATCTTTGAACCATCCAAAAAAGAATGATATGAAATTGTTACAAGATAAAGTAGTTTTAATTACCGGTGCCTCAAGAGGAATTGGGAAATCAATTGCAGAAGAATGCGTGAAGCACGGCGCTAAAGTCGCCTTTACTTATTTGTCATCTGATGAAAAAGCGAGAGCCTTAGAAGCAGAATTAAGCAAAGATGGCGATGTTGTTAAAGGATTTAAATCTGATGCTTCTAAATTTGACGAAGCGCAAGAGTTAGTAGATAAAGTAGTAGAAGAGTTCGGGACGATTGATACTTTGGTAAATAACGCGGGAATAACGCGCGATACATTGTTGATGCGAATGACCGAAGAACAATGGGACGAAGTAATGAATACCAACTTGAAATCAGTATTTAACTTAACAAAGGCAGTTCAGCGCCCCATGTTGAAAGCGAGAAGTGGAAGCATCATCAATATGTCTTCTGTTGTTGGAGTGAGTGGAAATGCCGGTCAATCTAATTATGCTGCATCAAAAGCAGGT
>DDBE01000203.1:0-214 GCA_002332715.1 Flavobacteriales bacterium UBA2040 | reverse complement strand
CAATATGTCTTCTGTTGTTGGAGTTAGCGGAAATGCTGGTCAATCGAATTATGCTGCATCTAAAGCAGGGCTTATTGGATTTACAAAATCCATTGCTCAAGAATTAGGATCAAGAAGCATACGATGCAATGCAATTGCTCCAGGATTTATCGAAACCGAAATGACAGGTGCATTGGACGAAAAAGTGGTTCAAGGTTGGAGAGATTCTATTCCT
>DDBE01000089.1:13357-22650 GCA_002332715.1 Flavobacteriales bacterium UBA2040 | reverse complement strand
ACAATAGGTGTTTTAATGAGTTTATCATATTCTTTGCGTGAAATTTTGGTCCGTAGAGCACTATTGTTCTCCTTGCTGTTTTTCAACCATTGAAAAAGCACTTGATTTCTACGATTCGCTGCTCGGGTGCTATCTTTTGATCTTTGCGCGGCAATATCTACGTCTAAAATTTTATCGATTGATTCATTTTTTCTGTTGGCCAACCACTGACGATAGTTCTTCACTTCGTGGGTATGCGGATTGTACAAAGCGGGGTTTTTACACATCCCAACCAACATAGCCGCTTCCGATTTTGTAAGATCGATTGGATTTTTATTGAAATAAACTTTTGCTGCATTTTCAATTCCAACGGCATTGTACAGGAAATCAAACTGATTTAGGTACATGGTTAGGATTTCCTCTTTCGTAAATCGTTTTTCAAGGCGTGTTGCGATAATGTTTTCTTTTGCTTTCTCATTTACACGAGACATAAGACGTCTAGCTTTTGAGTTGGAAACAACATTTGGGGTGTAATTTTCACCTCTGGCTGTTGCCTCTTCACGCATTTGTAAGGTAAAAAGAAGTTTTGCCAATTGTTGAGTAATTGTTGACCCTCCGCCATCTTGACCCGCACGACCTATGGCTCTTGCAAGGGCTTGAAAATCGATTCCATTGTGATCCATGAAACGCTCATCTTCCGTGGAAATCAAAGCGTCAAATACATAAGGGGAGATCTGTTCGTAAGGAACGCTCGTTCGGTTAATTTGCCAAAAACGTCCTAATTCTGTCTTAGCGTCATCTGCATAAACAACAGAAGCCAAAAGTTCAGGTGGATTGTCCAGCATCGATACAGGCGGCATGGAGCTATTTGGTTGAAACAAAACCAAGCAAATGATTAACGTTAGGGGAAAAAACCCTAAAATATAAATAAGCCGACTGTACTTTTTCTTCTCCACTCGAGTAAGCGGCGCCTTCTTGGTTTCCTTTTTTTCCTGACTTTTCGCCATAATATTATAGAATGAGATAATAGGTAAATTTAATTAATATTCTTTTAAACGGTTAATAACGCATTAATAGAGCATATCGCGCCTTTGACTGTCTAATTTTAAAAGCACAAACAACAAAATTGAAAAACTCATCATCGACGACCCACCATAGCTAAAGAAGGGCAGAGGTATTCCAATAACCGGGACGAAACCAATGTTCATCCCAATGTTTATTGCGAAATGATAAAACAAAATCATACCTACAGAATACGCATAAATTCGATAATATCGATTTCTTTGTCGTTCTGCTATTAGTATAATGCGGAAAAGCATGAAAAGGTAAACAGAAACTAAAACAATAGAGCCTATAAACCCCCATTCTTCTGCAAAAGGGCTGAAAATAAAATCGGTTTCACTTTCAGGCACGTGATTTGCTCGCACACTTGACAATGAAGCTCCTTTATATCCTTTTCCCGCAAAACCACCCGAACCTACGGCGGCCATGGCTCTAAAACGGTTATAATCTTCACCATCTTTATCCTCCACCATACCAAGGACCAACTCGATTCTCGATTTCTGGTGAGGTGCTAATCCGTTGAATAAAAAACTAACCGAAAGCGACATGAAAGTTGACAAAAGAAAACCGATAATCACGACAATAAATGCCCGTTTTTTTTCTCTTTTTGAAGACATTCTCGTCAACAACCAATACACAATACCGCCTAATGCTGCAAGTGCAATCACAATACCCACAATCCCTGGGATATGAAGGCCCGGGATGAACAAGCCAAAAGTAGATTTCGAAATAAGCAAAGTGATTATACACAGAAAAACCACGTAAAACATAATTGGAATAAAGTGAGTTCCCAACCAAGTTTGTTTAAATCGAATTCCAGGGAATGCATTTGTTATTTTTAGAATGAGTGGATCATAACTCAAGCCCTCACGATATAAAACGAAAAGGAAAGCGGTAAAAACGACAACTGTTCCAGCATCGGGTTGCAGCATAATTAAGACCACTGGAACCAAAATAATAGCATTTGAAATCATCACTGTTTTCACGGTTTGTAAATGCATGTTGACTGTGCTCAAATAACTAGACAAGAGTAACGCGGTACCAATTTTTGCAAATTCTGCAGGCTGAATACCAAAACCGCCAAAGCCAAGCCAAGCGTGAGCTCCATTGATAGCAGGCATAAAAAGAACGATGACCAAAAGGGCTAGGGTAAAACCGTAGATTGGTAAGGCAAATTTGCGATAAATGGAAGAATCGATTAGAAAAACTAACAGGCCTAAAAACAAGGAAACACCTATCCACATCACTTGTTTTCCATAAGGCATTGCCATGTCAAAAAGACTCGAATGTTCCGAATCAAAAGCTGTAGAATAAACAGTCGTCAACCCCATCGTCACAAGTACAAGGTAGCAGACCAAAAGTGGCCAGTCAATATCCTGGGTTATATCGTTTTCCTTTCTCACTATAATCCTGAAAGGTGGGCGTCCATAATCCGTTTTTCTTTCGCTAAGTCCTTTACGGTTCCGTTTAAGTATTTTTCAATCATTAAACTGGCTGTGGGTGCAGACCAAGTTCCACCAAAACCAGCGTTCTCAATAAAAACGGCAATGGCTATTTTCGGATTGTTTAAAGGAGCAAAGGCAATAAACACTGAGTGGTCTTTACCGTGCGGATTTTCAACTGTTCCTGTTTTTCCGCAGGTGATTATTTCTGAATTTCTGGCCAGAAGAGCTGTTCCTCCAGATTCATTTACAACGCGTCGCATACCTTCTATTATAGGCGGAAAATATTTGGCTTCCACCATGGTGTAGTTTTTCTTTTTGAATTCAGGCAAAGCACCCGAGTTTCCAACGCTTTTTACAAAATGAGGCGTATAAAACCAACCTTTATTGGCAATTATGGCAGCGAGGTTGGCCATTTGTAATGGCGTCATAGTTACCTCACCTTGTCCAATAGAAATTGATCGAATAGTGGAGAAACCCCATTGATGGTGGCCATACCATTTGTCATAATACTTTGAGTCAGGTATTCGTCCCGGACGCTGTCCTGTTATGTCGCTTGGTAGTTTTTCCCCCAACCCAAAACTGTGCATATATTCAGCCCAAATGTTCAATCCTACTTCCGCATCAGCAAAGGCACTTTTCTTTTTCCCGTGTTGAATAATTTTTCGTACAGCTTGATAGTAATAGGGGTTACACGAAAACTGAACGGCCTTCATAATATCGGACGGATAACCATGATTGTGACATCCAACCAAACTTTTGTTACATGGAAAACCAGTATTCACCTCAATCACACCTTCTTGCAAAGCAATCAATGATTGAACCAATTTAAAAATGGATCCAGGAGGATATTCCGAAGCCAAAGGTCGAGGAAACAAAGGCTTTGCTTCATCCAGCAAAAGGGTGGGATAGTTCTGCTTAATGTTACGTTTTCCAACCAACAAATTCGGATCGTATGAGGGTGCTGAAATCATTGACAATACCTCGCCGGTTGAAGGCTCAATAGCCACAATACAGCCTTTTTTGTTCTGCATTAATTTTTCACCGTAGGCTTGCAGTTCAATATCTAAACCAAGTTTCATGGCTGGACTTTGCAAAGCGGTTGTGTCGTATTTCCCTCCAGCAAAAGATTCCAAAGCGTTGTTCAAAGCAGATGTTACAATGTGTTTCACCCCTTTTTGTCCTCTTAAAGTTTGTTCGTAGTATCGTTCTATTCCTGACCTTCCCATGTTATCGCCAGAACGATAATAACCATGATAGGCAGTATCGATAACATCTTCTTTATTGACTTCAGCAATGTAACCGAGAATATTCGCGCCGCTTTTGTACGGATATTTCCGCATACTCGTTGGTTCTTCTCTAAAACCAGGAAACTTATCAAGATGAGGTGCAATGCGGGCAATTTCATTAAGCGTTAATTCTTTCAGGAAAGGATAAGACCGCACGGATTGGTAATTTGAGGTGGTTCTGTCTTGGTTTTTGTTATAGTACGTCCCTTCTCCTTCTCTAATTTCTATAAAACGAGCCTTGATCTCTTTTGGTGTCCAACCGATAAGCTTTGCAAATGCAACAGTATCAAGATTGGCGATCTCTGATTCCTGCATCATGAGGTTATAATATGTTTCATTAGAAACCACCATTTTCCCATTTCTGTCGAAAATCACACCGCGAGGGGGTGTAATTTGGTGACGTTTTTCAGCTATTCTCTGTGCCTCCGACGTCCAAGTATCATCAATTACCTGCATGTAGAACAGCCGAAAACCATAGATAACACCTATCGTTATAATAAATGTGATAATGACTATTCTGCGGGAATCAAAGTTCATCGTTCTTTTGGCTTTGGTACAAAGATAATTTGTAAGCCGACACTAAACAAAAATGAAACGATAAGACTTAATACAGTTTTCTGAAAAATATAGATGATTTCACCAAAATTGGCTATCTCAAACAAGAAAAACCATAAATGATGAAAGAAGAGTAAAATTCCGAAGGTATAGATGAACCAAGAAGTCCCCATTGTGTATATGTTGGCTTCTTTTAGATTTTCGTAATTGTCTTGTTTTGCAAATCGGGCAAAAACAAGTGGTTTAAGGTAGGCAAAGACGACTAACGCCGATGCGTGTATACCAAAAGTATCGCTCAAAAGGTCGATTGCAAAACCCATGGAAAAAGCAATGATCAAAGAAAAAGTAATTTTTAGATCGTTTGGCAACAGAAAAATGAACAAAGGGTAGACCATAATTAGAATTCCCCAGCCAAATTCAAGGTGATTTAAAATCAAGGCCTGCACCAAGACAAAAACGACGAAGCGGATGATATGTGTGACAAATTTATTCATTGTCTGGGTCTTTTGGAATGTTAGACTCTAACTGAATTTGTTCGCCCTTGAGTAAGTTTTTAATCACGTATACCTTTTGCACCTTTTTAAAATTCGTTCCAAGTAAAATTTCAACATTCCACAAAGCTCTTCCTTCTATTGGAGAAACGCGATATACTTTACCAACGTTTAACCCTCTAGGAAAAATTCCACCGCCGCCTCGAGTCATTACTTTGCCCCATTTTTTGATGGGTTTGTCGTTGGAAATACCCGTCAAATTTGCCAATCTTGCTTGATGCGTTTCCCATTTCAAGAATCCAAACGAACCGTCTTCAACAAGCATAATGTCTATGTTTGGGTTCATCGACAAAATCGTTTTGACTAAACTGAAATGATCGGAAACTTGATAAACTGTCCCAACGACACCGCTCTCAGAAAAAACGCCCATTCCTTTTTTTATTCCTTGTTTTCGACCAATGTTCAGCGTCATATAGTTGTTTCGCTTGTCGTAGGTCGACTTTAAGACTGTCGCCGGAATGTAGGTGTATTGTTGTTCGTAAATTGTGTCGGTTTCTCGGATTGTATCTCTAACGACAATTTCGTTCGAACTAATACGAATGTAGTTTTCAGGAATTTTTTCATGAAGTATTTTGTTCGCTTTTATTAATTCTCTATTCGTTTCTTCTTGATGGAGGAAATGCGTTACAGAATTTCTCGCCGCCATAATGTTCCCAGTAACTTTATTTGATGTTGTCAAATACTGTGAACGAGGGAAAGAAAGACTTGAAAAATAAGTTGCTAAGGCAATAAATTGTAGACCAATAAAAAACAGGAAAATTTGAAAGCGTCTAAGAAAAGCGATTAAATTTTTCATGCTATAGGATTAACTATGTCGAAAAGAAATTTTCTACTTAGTCGCGAATCAAGAATTGGAAACGGTGAATATTTTTCAAAGCGATACTCGTTCCACGCGCTACAGCTCTCAATGGATCCTCCGCTATGTGAACGGGTAATTTCGTTTTCGCTGAAATTCGTTTGTCTAATCCTCTCAACATGGAACCACCACCAGCAAGGTAAATCCCCGTTTTATAGATATCAGCTGATAATTCAGGCGGTGTCATTTCCAAAGCACTCAAAATCGCTTCTTCTATTTTTGAAATTGTTTTGTCCAAAGCATGAGCAACTTCAGCATACGAAACAACAATCTCTTTAGGAATACCTGTCATTAAATCACGCCCACGAACAGCAAAATCGGGTGGAGGATTGTCTAATTCTGTCAATGCAGAACCCACTTCAATTTTAATTTGTTCAGCTGTACGTTCACCCACCAAAATGTTGTGTTGACGACGCATGTATTCTTCAATATCACTTGAGAAATCATCTCCCGCAATTCGAATGGATTTATCACAAACAATACCTCCTAACGCGATTACTGCAATTTCCGTTGTTCCACCGCCGATATCAATAATCATATTTCCCATCGGCTCTTCCACATCGATACCAATACCGATTGCAGCCGCCATCGGCTCATGAATCAAATACACTTCTTTTGCACCGGCGTGCTCTGCGCTATCTCGAACGGCACGTTTTTCAACTTCTGTAATTCCAGAAGGAATACATATCACCATTCGAAGCGATGGGTTAAAAAGACTTTTTCCAGGATTAATCATTTTGATAAATCCACGGATCATTTGTTCCGCACTTTGGAAATCGGCAATCACACCATCTTTCAGAGGGCGGACTGTTTCAATCAACTTGTGCGTTTTTCCATGCATCTGTTGTGCCTTCTTTCCAATAGCCACCACACGGTTACTTTGAATGTCTTTGGCAACAATAGAAGGTTCATCTACAACGACCTTGTCGTTCATGATTATCAAGGTGTTCGCTGTTCCTAAGTCAATCGCGATTTCTTGTGTCAGAAAACTGAATAATCCCATTTTGTGTTTCGTTGTTGGCTCTGTAAAAGAGTATAATATACCTAGTTTGTTCGTGAAATCAGAAAAAAAGTTACAATTTCTGATTAAATATTTTTCTTAATGCTTGAAATGTCTGTTTCCAGTCATTAGCATCGCCATTTCATTATTGTTGCAATACTCAATTGATAAATCATCTTTAATTGATCCGCCGGGCTGAATTACAGTGTCAATTCCTTCCTTGTGTGCGATTTCAACACAGTCTGGAAATGGGAAAAACGCATCTGAAGCCATCACAGCACCTTTCAAATCAAATTCGAAAGACTTCGCTTTGTGTATCGCTTGTCGCAATGCATCTACACGAGACGTTTGCCCAGTTCCACTAGCAAGTAGTTGTTTGTTTTTTGCTAAAACGATGGTGTTTGATTTCGTATGTTTTACCAACTTGTTGGCAAACAATAAATCTTCAATTTGTTGGTCTGTTGCCCCTTTTCTAGTTACTACTGTTAAATCCTTGTTCGTTTCAACTAATGCATCTTTATCTTGTTCCAAAACACCGTTCAAAATCGTTCGAAACTGTTTTCCTGGAAAAGAAAAGATCTTCTGAACCAGCAAGATACGGTTTTTCTTAGATTTCAACAACTCTTCGGCATCCCCATCAAAATTGGGTGCAATCACCACTTCACAGAACAAGGAGTTGATCAACTCAGCCGTGGCTAAATCAATTGTTGTGTTAGCGATTAGTATTCCGCCAAAAGCAGAAACGGGATCTCCTGCTAAAGCCGTTGCATATGCTTCTTTCAAAGTAGGACGAGTTGCCAATCCACACGCATTGTTATGCTTCATAACCGCAAAAGTAGGAGCGTCATTTTGGAAATCAGCCATTAAATTCACCGCGGCATCAACGTCAAGTAAATTGTTGTAAGACAATTCTTTACCGTGCAGTTTATCAAAAACACTGTTCATGTCACCATAAAAAACTCCTTTTTGATGAGGATTCTCCCCGTAACGCAATACAGCCGATTCTTGAATGCTTTGTTTGAAAACATCTTTGGAATCGTCGTTGAAGTATTCAAATATTTTTGTGTCGTAATGCGAGCTAACTTCGAAAGATTGCATTGCGAATCGCTTTCTTTGATCTAAGCTTGTTGAAGCATTCTCCGTATAAATCTCTACAAACTCAGCATATGATTTTTTCGAAGGAAGGATAACAACATCTTTGTAATTCTTCGCCGCTGCGCGAATCAAAGAAATACCACCGATGTCAATTTTTTCGATGATATCTTGGTGTTCCGCTCCAGAAGCAACAGTCGCTTCAAAAGGATACAAATCCACAATGACCAAATCGATACAAGGAATTTCAAATTCATCAATTTGTGCTAAGTCGGAATCTATTTCTCTTCGGTGCAAAATACCACCGAATACTTTTGGGTGCAATGTTTTCACTCGTCCACCTAGAATGGAAGGATAAGAAGTCAATTCTTCAACAGGTACAACCGACACACCCATGTCCTCAATAAATTTTTGGGTTCCACCTGTTGAAAAAATTTGAACGCCGTTTTTAGCGAGTTGTTCAACGATAGGTGCCAACCCTGTTTTATCGAAAACAGAAATTAGTGCGGAGTGTATGTTTTTATTGGAATTCATGCCTGTAAAATGTGCGACAAAGTTACCGAGAATTTCTGATTAAAAGACAAAGTATCAGCACATTTTAAAGCTAAAAAACGGCCTAATCGACTACTTTTGTGCATTTTTATAAAAAGTAGGTCAAAATCATGAATCGTATTTGTATCGTTGAGGACGAAGAAAGCATAGGTGAACTCTTAAAAATGAACTTGGAAATGGAAGATTTTGAAGTTCATTTGTTCAATCATGGAGGACGTGCGATGGAAGAATTCGACCAACTCATTTCGTCAGACTTGTTGATTTTAGACGTAATGTTGCCCGAAAAAAGCGGATTAGAAATTTGCGAAGCGGTGCGCCAAAAATCACAAGTTCCCATATTAATTCTTTCCGCCAAGGGTTCTACTTCCGATAGAATTCAAGGCTTGAAATTGGGCGCAAACGACTACTTGGCAAAACCATTCGATTTAGAAGAATTATTACTTCGAGTGAATAATTTGTTGCCTAAACAAGAAAACGGCGGGAATCCGATTTTAAAAATCGGCAAAAGAGAAGTGAATCTTGACACTTTCGATGTTTCCGAAGGGGATAAAAAAGTGAAAACATTGAGTAAAAGAGAAGTAGAACTTTTGGAATTTTTTAGTGAAAAAGAAGGTCAAGTTGTTTCTCGGGATGAGATTTTAGACCGAATTTGGGGAACAGATAGCTTTACAACCTCACGCACCATCGATAACTACATTCTTTCCTTCCGAAAATTGTTTGAAGTTGATCCGAAGGACCCAAAATATTTTCATTCCATTCGAAGCGTAGGGTACAAGTTTACCCCTTGATCAATCGATATTTTTATAATTCAAGGTCCATTTTCGTTTTACGGCAAAGTAACGAAGTGTAAACACCACCAAAATGGGAATGATCATATTCAATTC
Organism: Flavobacteriales bacterium UBA2040; assembly: GCA_002332715.1. GTDB lineage: Bacteria > Bacteroidota > Bacteroidia > Flavobacteriales_D > Crocinitomicaceae > UBA2040. The sequence continues at coordinate 13,388 of DDBE01000089.1, read as the reverse complement.
TGTATTTGGAATAAACTGCTGCAGTCCGAGA
>DDBE01000089.1:10268-12975 GCA_002332715.1 Flavobacteriales bacterium UBA2040 | reverse complement strand
TACAGAAACGCTTAGTCCAATATCGAGTGTTTTTTGCAGGCCAAAAGTGGTAAATATTCCAATACCAATGGTATCAAAAATAAACCTCTCTTTTTTCAGTTTCATAATGCGATTCTGGAACAAAAAAGCACAAACGACTGCGACCAGAACGAGAATAATATAATTGGAATTTTACATCCAACCAACCGGTGTTTCGCCTATCATCATATCGCGCAATGCTCCTCCACCCAACGCCGTTGCAAAACCAATAATAGAATAGTGGCGCCAACCACATCGAAACCTTTGCCGATAGCTGTTAAAACAACGCTAATGGCAAACACAAAAATTCCGATTCCGTCCAAAAAGGTTATCCAATCGATAAACACAAAAGGAAGGAAAATTTGTAGAGAAGATTTTCTCGTAAAAAAAGCCAACAAATCAATTCATTCCGCGATTCCTCTTATTTTTGTAAATCAATGAAAGAAGCGAAGCAAAAACGATATGATTTAGCCTATTTACGCATGGCAGAACAGTGGGCAGATTTATCGCATTGTTCCCGCAAAAAGGTAGGTGCGATTATCGTGAAAGATCAAATGATTATTTCGGACGGATACAATGGAACGCCTGCTGGGTTTGACAATTGTTGTGAGAACGACCTTGGCGAAACGCATTGGTATGTTCTTCACGCGGAGGCAAATGCAATTTTGAAAGTTGCAAAATCGACCAACAATTGCAAAGGCGCTACCTTATATCTAACTTTATCTCCTTGCAAAGATTGCAGTAAATTGATCCTTCAAGCAGGAATCAAAAGAGTGGTGTTTGCCAATACATATAAAGATTGTTCAGGCATTGATTTTTTGAAAGAGGCAAACATAGAATTAACACAATTAGACACGACAATAGATGGAAAGTAATCCAAAAAATTATTGGCTCATTCCTTTAGGTTTGGCTTTCGCAATGGCAATAGGGTTAGGATTGGGCTATTTTTTAGTTCCTCATACGGATTATACGCACGGAGAACAGAAAGGCGAAAAGTATCAGAAGATTCAGGATATTTTGGAGGTATTGGACAAGCGATACGTAGACGATGTAAACGGAGAGAAATTGTTTGAAGAAACGATTGCGGATATGTTGCACAAACTAGATCCGCATAGCAATTATATTCCAGCCAAAGATTTAAAGTTGGCCCAAGAGGGAATCGAAGGAAAATTTGGTGGTGTTGGTGTTCGGTTCACTATTCTTCGCGATACAATTTGTATTACAAATGTGATTAAAGGTTCGCCGTCTGAAAGAGCAGGATTGTTGGCTGGAGACCGTATCATTTCTGTAGATGGAAAGAAAACGGCAAGCGTAAAAATCACCAACCAAAAGGTGATGGAATACCTAAAAGGGAAAGAAGGCACGAAAGTAAAAGTTGAAATCCAAAGAAGCGAAGACAAGAAAACTGTGAGTGTAACAAGAGGTGGAATTCCAATTACTTCCGTTACTTCCGCATTTATGATGAATCAATCAGTTGGGTACATTCGAATTGAGCAGTTTTCGATTCCGACACACGATGAGTTTAGATACGCTGCCGAGAGTTTGCTTCAACAGGGGATGACGAAACTCATTTTGGATTTGCGACACAATCCAGGCGGAGTTTTATCTGCAGCGATTGATATTTCTGACGAGTTTTTACCAGGAGGAATGACCATTGTTGAAACACGTGGAACGAACCAACGTGACGAAAAGTACAAGTCTCGGTCTGGAGGATTGTTGGAACGAACAGAAACGGCTGTTTTAATAAATCAGAATTCAGCATCGGCTAGTGAAATTGTGGCAGGAGCGCTTCAAGACAATGATCGAGCAACCATATATGGAAGAAGAAGTTTCGGAAAAGGATTGGTACAAGGTGATTTCAATTTGCGAGATGGCAGTAATCTTCGATTGACAGTAGCCAGATATTACACACCTTCTGGACGTTGTATTCAAAAAGAGTATCATGGTAGTATGGAAGATTATTATGCCGATTCAAGAGATCGTTACGATAATGGCGAATTATTCGCTCCCGACAGCACTTTGTTCGTTGATTCCTTAAAATACAAAACACGAAAGGGAAGAACAGTTTATGGAGGCGGCGGAATTATGCCGGACGTTTTCATTCCTTTAGACACATTAGATTACACAGGATATTTCAATCAATTACGATTCTCAGGTGCACTGCAAGCCTTCGCTTTTGATTTTGTAAATGGCAAACGAAAACAATGGCAAAGTTTGAAGAATTTCTCGACGACCTTCCAAGTTGGAAATGATTTGTCGCGCAAATTTGCAAAGTACGCAGCAGATGATTTTGCCGTTCCGTTTTCAGGACAAGAATTGGCAAAAAGCCACAATTCGATAGCTAGAACTTTAAAAGCCGAAATTGCGAGACAAATTTGGTTAGAAAATGGATATTTCTATATCGCGAACCAGGTGGACAATGAGGTGCAGGTTGTTTTGAAGAAGATGGGGAAGTAAGGCTAGTTGACGTTATAATAAATGGCGTAACACCTCCCTCGGTCTCTCCCTATCTGCCGATAGGCAGGCTCGAGGAGGGAGGAAAGGCCCATCTTAATTAGAATTTAGTGCAACAATTTTAAGCACACCTCCGAATGACTTCCCTCCTGTGAGGAGGGATTAAGGGAGGGGTGTTTTCGAGTATTAATAAATCAATCGCTCCTAAAACCGAATCAACCTCGTCGAATAAAAC
>DDBE01000089.1:8439-9917 GCA_002332715.1 Flavobacteriales bacterium UBA2040 | reverse complement strand
ATCGTTCGATTTGCCATCCCAGATCCAATTTTGAGCAGAAGGAACTTTTTTCCAATCTCTTACTAATTTTCCTTGGGTGTCATAGATACGAATTTGGAAATTCTCTGCATTCGGGAAATTCTTCATTGATAGATGGAAATCACCGGATGAAGGATTTGGAAAAACTTTTAATCCTGATACATCTTCCGGTAATTCTGTCAAAGTCGCTTGTTGCATCAATAGTTCCAAGTCATATAATTCATCGCCGGGCTGATAACCCATGAAATGAAAATACACCAACATCATTTCATCAGTCGTGTTTTCACCTGGACCAACCCATTGTGGCGGATTATTTGGATTATGCGGATTCGAAGTTGTGTTGTTATAGGTCGCTTCAGCCTTCATAGATGAACCAATTTCAAAGTGTTGCGCATGTTTGAACCAATAGAAATCCTGCCAGTGGAAATCCCAATGCGGTATATCAATCAAAGGAACGGTATCGTTGGAAGGATCCAAACCATATGCTTTTATGCTTTGACCGATTAAGTGCATGTGTGGGAAAACACTTAAAATAGACGCTTCTGTGTTAATTGTGCCTGAATTTGGATACGTCGCCGTTAAATCTGTCATCTGGTTTGGCGGCAAAGCAAAAAACCAATTGGAAAGCAAAGGTGCGGCATAAACCGTCCTTATACCCGTTGTTCCAGGGGGATAAAAATGGAAAATGACTCGGGTGCTATCATACTCCCCATAGGATCCATCGGGATAATGCATAGCCAATACTATTTTAGAATTGGCGGGCAAAGGAATTCCTAATTTCATAGGAGAAACGGTAGGCAAAGTCATAGGTGTGGCTCCGGGAGTATAACCAGTAACCAAAACAGAATTTTGAGAACTTGGCGAAGCACAATCACCACCGACTGTATCCGTGACGCTACTTCCATCCGTGTCTATATAAACTAATGCATGATGCACTATACTTCTATTTCCTGGAATTATTTCAACAGATTTTATATCTCGACCTTGCGTTAATCCTGTCGGTAATGAAAAACATACATAATCATCTTGTCCGGACTGAGCCTTGGACATATACGTAGGAATCTGTAATTCTAAATCACCAGCACCTAGCAATGCATCCGTTGGGAAAGCAGGTGGCGGCGGAGTGTTGCTTGCGTTTCCTTCAGGCGCACCGTTTGTCAACCAATCCAAAACCAAAATTTTGTCTGAAGCATCCAATTCACGGTTGTGCACATATTGCTGATAATCATTGTTCGGCGGCCATGGTGGCATACGGTCTTGATTTACCGCATCATAAATGGCCCCCGCCATCGGGCTAACTTCACTATATGTGACTAATGAAAATGGCGCAATTCCGTTTGGGTTGTGACATTTAGAACATTTTTGATAAAATATTGTGGCAACATCATCTGCCCAAGTTGTTTGTCCAAAAGACGACAAGGCAACTGATAAAAATAGCACTGAAACAAGGTAACGCATAA
>DDBE01000089.1:0-8078 GCA_002332715.1 Flavobacteriales bacterium UBA2040 | reverse complement strand
TGAAAACGGCGAATCCTAGAAAACATGTGAGAAATTTAACAGTTGGTCAAGTCATAGTTGAGAATTATTACATTTGGTCAGAGTAACAAAAGCAGTAGATGGAAATTACGAAAGAAGTTGAGGAAAAATTAAAGTTATTGAATGAGAAATACGCGGCCAATGGGCAAGACGTACTTGCGTATCTCGATGGTCTGTTATACCAAGATTACGTCAAATATTGGGACTACATTGAACTCGATACTTTGTTGAGTTTACAGAAGCCCAGAACCAATTTTGCGGACGAAGAAATCTTCATTATTTATCATCAAATAACAGAATTATATTTCAAATTGTGTTTGAATGAATTGAAACTTATTTCGAATAAGGAGACCATTTCGGCGGAATTTTTCTTGGAACGATTGTCTCGTGTAACCCGCTATTTTTCTGCATTAATCGACAGTTTTGAAATCATGTCGAAAGGCATGGATAACACAGAATTCATGAAGTTTCGTATGGCTCTTTTACCGGCAAGCGGATTCCAATCGGCACAATACCGGCTGATTGAATTTCACTGTACTGACTTAAAAAACTTGGTGCACGTCGACCAACGGGAAGCTCTAGCTAAGGAAACCAACCTGGAAACACTTTATGAAAACGTTTATTGGAAAGAAGGAGCCAAAGATTTAGCCACGAAGAAAAAGACCTTAACGCTCATACAATTTGAAGAACAGTACGAAGAAACTTTTTTGAAATACACCAAACATAGAGCATTAGACAACCTTTGGCAATCTTATTTGAAATTGAGTGATGCGGATCAAAAGAATCCGGAAATTATAGAAGAATTAAGGAAATTGGACCAAGCGGTGAACGTAAATTGGCCCCTTTCGCATTACAAAAGTGCGGTTCGTTATTTACAAACCAAAGAAGGTGATGTGAATGCAACAGGAGGAACAAATTGGCAGAAATACCTCCCACCTAGATTTCAAAAAAGAGTGTTTTTCCCAACTATTTGGTCAGAAGAAGAAATTGACATTTGGGGCAAGGCATGGGTGGAGAATACTTTGTTATAATAATGTAATCCATTCGATAATTATTTAGAAAAGTTTTGGAGGGATAATGTAAATTGCAATAAGAAATAGAACCTATGAAAAAATTATTTTTGTCTGTAGTATTGATTTTATTGTCCGTTGGAGCGACTTTTGCCCAGCCGAAAGAAGGGCATATTGCCTACACAATAACGGTCTCAAGTGAAGATCCAGATATGTCAATGGGAGTTGCCATGTTCGACGGAAGTAAAATGGAGTTGTACTTTGATAAAGATTTGGCTCGAACAGAGCTCGATTTCGGTGGGTTTATGTCTACGTCAACAGTCGTAAATGATAAAACAGATGAAGTACTTATATTGATGGGGGGGGGAATTGATTTGTTTAACTTTTGATAGGTGCTCTAAACCAATAACTTTTTCAAATCAAAAACACTCTCCATTTCCAAATATGGATAAACCACCTTCGATAAATACAATCCCTGTGGTGGAGCCAAAATGGGCAACTTATCTTTCTGTCCGTTTCTCAGGACTTCTTCAAATTCGGCAAGAGTAATTTCACCTGAACCAACCAGTATAATTCTCGCCATCAGATTGCGAATCATGCCGCGTAAAAAACGGTTGGCGGTGATTTCGAAACAGAATTGGGTGCCGTTTTTATTTTGTGTAAAGTCCACTTTTTTGATTTCGCAAATCGTCGACGGATGTAAATCAGGCGTTTTGCAAAAGCCGATAAAGTCTGTGTACTTGGGAATTAAAAAAACAGCTTCGTGCATTTTAGCAAAGTCCAAAACGGAACTTTCGTGTAAGGTAGAAATAGTAGAAAGGTTCGCCGTTTTATTGGTGTGCAAGAAATACTGGTAACTCCTTTCTGAAGCGTCGTAACGGGCATGATTTGTTCCTTTACATGGAATGAGATCGTGAATGCTGATGTCGTCTGGAAGCACTTTATTGAGACGAAAAACCAAGTCAAAATCCCATTCTTCTTCCGTTTGAAATTGAGCAAAATACTGGCTCGCATGCACCCCAGCATCTGTTCGTCCACAACCGTAAATGGTCATGTCTGTTTTGAAAATTTTGGAAAGAGCCCCTTCGATTTCTTCTTGAACACTCGGCACCTCAGGTTGTCTTTGCCAGCCACGGTAGCGCGTTCCCACATAACTTAGATGTAAGAAATAGCGTTTCATCGGATGGCGTTTAAGAACAAATTCATGTCTTCGAATTCGTAATCGGCGACTATGATTTTCGGATTCGGTTCGTGGGTTTTTTCGGGAATGGCAACGACGGCCATACGAGCTGCTTTTCCAGCGATAATTCCAGTTACCGAATCTTCGATGACCAAACAATCTACGGGTCTTTCTCCTAATTTTTCAGCAACGGTCAAATACACCGCTGGATGAGGTTTTCCATACGCTTCGTCTTCGGCAGAATGCACAAAATCGAAAGCTTCCGTTAGGTTCAAAGTATTCAAAACAGCCTCTATCAAAACGGTGAACGATGAGGTGCCCAATCCGATTTTTATTCCTTCTTCTTTGAGAAAACGAATCGTATCCACAACGCCGGGAAGAGGGACGCCATTTTCATGAATTAGCTTTACCATTTCACTCATGATTTGCGTTTCGACTTCTTTCACGGAATAGCCTTCCCACGGTGAAACTTCGTGCCAATATTCGATTACTTCGTCGATTCTAAGTCCAACGGTTTTTTGAAAATCCTTCTTCGTTAAGTTACAGCCAATGGAATCGAAAACGCGTTGCATGCCAATTTTCCACAAGGGTTCAGAATCGATTAGTACACCGTCCATGTCAAAAATTACTGCCTTGAACTGATTGATGTCTATCATTTCTTTCCTTTTTTCTTCTTTTTCGCTGGGAAAACCACTTTGTATAAATAACCTCCGCCCAAGCCAGGTTGATCTTCATCGGCGACATAAATTTCACCCTTGGAATTCACGGCGACACTTTCTTTCTGGGTAATTGGTTTCATATATACCCATTGTTCGAAAATCAATTTTTGATTGACGATATTGTATTTCATCAAACGGTTGTAGGTCAAAATATAACAAACGCCATCGCGAATGTCGACGGCCGTAATGGCATCTTGCCACCAACCGTTTTTTCCAACATAGAGTTTACCTATCAAATTCGCTTTTTGACTCTTATCCTTCGGGTCGATGGAATACACGTAACTCATGCCATCCCACGGTTCTGCGCGACTTTTGGTGAAGAGATAAAGTGAATCGTTGTAATACGCCATCGCTTCGCAATCGAAGTGTAAATTCTTCTTTTTCGGCGGAAATTTGTCTTGATCAGGATACTCAAATTTGATTTTTTTGGCATCGACCTTGTCATCTTTGAGGGCATCTTTTAAAGACACTTCGTAAATGCAGAGGTCGGTTCTTTTGTTGTCGTTGTTGCCAAAATCACCGATGTAAATTTTATCCTTTCCGTTGAAGGCGATGTCTTCCCAATCAACGTTGTCGGCATCTTTCAGTTTGGTTTCGTGTTGGATTTCACCTTTCAAATTGATGAAATAAAGCGTTGGTGAATTTCCGCTATCGTTGATGCCTGCCATCATATCGTCTTTGACAAATACCAAACCTGAAACTTCTTTCAAATCTTTGCTCAAAGTGCCGATCACCGTTTGCGCAAACAGAGGAAAGAGCAGAAATAAGAGGAATAGTAGGCGAATCATTTTTTAGCTATTCTAACGATTTCGATACGTCTATCGCTTACTTCTTCAATAACAAATTCATGATGTTCGACAATGAGCACGGCCCCTATTTCGGGAATTGATTCTAAATGATGAATGATCAATCCACCAAGTGTTTCGTATTCATCCGAATCGGGAATTCCCACGTTATAGTTATCGTTCAAATAATCGATATCGGCACGGGCAGAAAAACGCCATTCTTTGTCGTTAATTTGTTCTTCGATCCAGTCTTCTGTATCGTGTTCGTCTTCGATTTCACCGAAGATTTCTTCAATGACATCTTCAATTGTGAGTAAGCCAGACGTTCCGCCATACTCGTCGCAGACAACGGCAATATTTCCGGCTTGTTTGGTGAAAATTTCCAAAATTTCCTTCCCTGGAATAGATTCTGGAATAAAGGAGATAGGCATTAAAATCTGTTTGATGTTCTCCGGCATTTTGAACATTTCAAAGGAATGAACATAGCCGATAATATTGTCGATAGAATCGCGGTAAATAATGATTTTAGACAAGCCCGTTTGAACGAATAATTTGTGCAGAACGTCTATGCTTTCCTCCACATTGAGGGCAATTATCTCTGTTCGTGGAATCATGCAATCTCTGGCTTTCACATTTGAAAAATCCAAAGCATTTTGAAGAATTTGCATTTCATTTACAAAGTCTTCTTCGTGGTGCAAACGATCATTTATGTCACTTATATAGTGTTCCAAATCCACTTTCGAAAACACTTTTTCTTCGGTATCATCTTCAGAATTGAGCAAACGTAAAAACACGTTGCTGAGCATCATAACAATAATTGTAGGCAACAACAACAACCAATAAATCAATTGCATCGGCAAAGCTGTTATCCGCAAAAACCAATTTGGATTCAACTGCACCAACGCTTTTGGGATAAATTCTGCCAAAATGAGCACTAAAATTGTCGAAATGATGGTTTGAAGAAAGAGTAATAATCCTGCGCTCGAAACGCCCCAAGATGTAATAACCGGATTCAATAAAAGCGCCGCATAAATACCAAACAACACCAAAACGAAATTGTTGCCCAAGAGCAACATGGCGATGAAGCGCGATTCATTTTTGTAGAAATTTCCTAGAATTCTTCCCACAAAAGTGCCAGTCGATCGGTCTAATTCAACCTTGAGCCGATTAGACGAAATAAATGCAATTTCCATCGCCGAAAAGAAGGCTGAAAACAACAGTGTGAAAATAATAATCAGAAACGAGGCGTCCATTTAGTTATGGATGAAGATAATCAATTTTTATCTGTTACAACATCGAAGCCGATGTCTTTGCGATAGAACGATTTCTCGAATTCAATCTGTTTGATCGATTCGTAAGACTTAGTAAGAGCCGCATCCAAATTCTTTCCATACGATGTAACCGCCAAAACACGACCTCCAGCTGAGGTAATTGCTGGGCCATCGGCTTTTGTTCCTGCGTGAAAAACAGTTGAATTTACGATAGCATTCAAACCATAAATTTGTTTTCCTTTTTCATATTTTTCAGGATATCCTCCAGAAACCATCATAACGGTTGCTGCACATCTATCGTCAAATTGTACGTCTCTTTCCGACAAAGTATTGGAGTGTACACCTTCAAATAAATCGAGGATGTCCGATTTCAGTCGAGGCAAAACAACTTCCGTTTCAGGATCACCCATACGACAATTGTATTCGATGACGTACGGTTCGTTTTTCACCATAATTATTCCGAAGAAAATGAATCCTTTGTACGGAATTTCTTCTGCACGAAGCCCTTTAACCGTTGGAATTATGACTTGGTTTTTGATCTTGTCCATGAACGCTGCGTCAGCAAAAGGAACAGGGGAAATAGCTCCCATACCGCCTGTATTCAGCCCTTTATCTCCTTCGCCAATGCGTTTGTAATCTTTCGCTTCGGGCAATAATTTGTATGAATCGCCATCGGTAATAACGAAAACAGAACATTCGATACCTTTCAAGAATTGCTCGATGACAACTATTTTGCTCGCCTCTCCAAATTTTCCTTGGAGCATGTTCGTCAATTCCAGTTTCGCGTCTTGCAAATCGTCTAGAATTAGCACCCCTTTTCCAGCGGCTAATCCGTCTGCTTTCAAAACATATGGCGCTTTCATTTTATCCAAGAAGGCAAGTCCTTCGCTCAATGTTTCTCTTTCAAAAGAACCATATTTTGCCGTTGGGATATTGTGGCGCGCCATGAATTTTTTGGCAAAATCTTTACTTCCTTCAAGTTGTGCGGCTTCTTTTTGCGGACCAATAACGCCTACTTTTTTCAATTCATCATCGGCTAAAAAGTAATCGTGGATACCAAGAACCAGAGGGTCTTCAGGTCCAACGACGACCATTTCAATCTCATTTTCAAGTACGAATTTTTTGATCGCTTCAAAATCAGTTGGTTGAATGGAAACATTTTGACCGTGAATTCGTGTTCCAGCATTTCCTGGCGCAATAAAAAGAGCCTCGAGTATAGAACTTTGTGCGATTTTCCAGGCTAGTGCGTGCTCTCTACCGCCCGAACCAAGTAATAATACTCTCATATTTTTTGCTTAACAGTTTTTCAAAATCGACTCAAAGAAAGCACACCCGTCTTCGTTGGCTAAATCTTTGTCTGCCGCTCTTTCTGGATGGGGCATCATGCCGAAAACGTTTCTTCCTTCGTTGCAAATTCCAGCAATATTGTTCACCGATCCGTTTGGATTCGCTTCAGCAGAGGCAACACCATTTTCGTCTACATATTGAAATAAAACTTGGTTGTTGTCCATCAATCTTTTTATCGTCGCATCATCTGCATAAAAACGTCCTTCACCATGCGCGATAGGAATTTTGTAAGTTTTGTATGTGTCTAAATCTTTTGTAATCGGAGTTTCGTTCGACGCTGGTTTCAAAATCACATTTTTACAAATGAATTTTTGTTTGTCGTTGTGCAAAAGAGCTCCGTCTAGCAGCCCAGACTCCGTTAAAATTTGGAATCCATTGCATATACCCATAACATATTTGCCTGCTTTTGCATGCTCAATAACTGACCCCATAATAGGCGAAAGTTTTGCAATAGCACCAGAACGAAGATAATCTCCGTATGAAAAACCACCAGGAAGCACCACGAAATCAACCCCTTTCAGGTCGGTATCTTTGTGCCAAAGGCGCTCTACTTTTTGATTAAGAATATTTTCCAAGACGTAGACCATGTCTTCGTCACAGTTTGAACCGGGAAAGGTTACAACACCAAATGTCATGTTTAAAAGCTTGTAAAGTTATCGTAAAATTAGTCATTTTGAACGCTTTAAAGGCGAGAAAAAGCGGAAAGTTTTCCAACAAAAGGAACTAGAAGGTAAGAAAGAGTTTTCCAACGGTATAAATGAGAATCAGATAGACCAAAGAACTGCTTAACCATTGATAAGCTTTAATGGAAAGGCCGAATGTCAAAAAGAAACTTATTGGGATAAAGAGCAAGCTAAAACGTTCAATTTGACCGAAGAAAATGTAGTCTAAACCGCCCAACAACATACAAAATGCAGAGAAGATAAACAGTGCTCGCATCAATTTTTTAGCACGGATGGAGGTTTTTTGACTTTGTTTATTGAGGGCTAGAAAGCTGACCAAAATGGTGAAAATAATCAAGGTGGCTGTTACCAAGAAATCCAATTGAATTTTCGAATAATCTGTAGAGGTACTAATTAATCGGATGGAAATTTCATTTTCCTGAAACATAGAAAAAACGATGGCATACAAAAGCGGCACACCAAACCCGACGGCGAGGAGACTAAATTCTCGAAAAAGAATTGGACGAAGAGCGATGACCATGAAATATAAGAAGGGGAAGAATAAAACCAGTGCGGGATGGAAAGTGGTCGCCAATCCTACTAGAAAACCAGCGTTAAATACCGCCTTGTTTCCTTTTTCGTTTTGGGCCAATTTGAAGACTTCGAAGAGGGCTAAAATCAATAAGAAATGAGAGATGGAAAGCCTATCCATTTGATAGAAAGCATGATAGAAACTGAAATAGGCGACATAGATTAGGGAAGTTATGTAAGTATTTCTATCAATGAAATCATTCCGATTAAAAAGGACGTTGAGCAACAAAGCATTTCCAAGAACAAAAATTGGCCCAAGAGTGAGCGTTAAACTTTGTGGAAGTTGAAAGTCGTCACCCCAAAGCCCTAGATTGGTAGTCGGAGCGTATTCATAATAGCCCGACCATAAATTCAAAATGACCAAAAGCCCAATAATAAAGGGCAAAAGGAGTAAAACTAAAGGTCGATTTCCGGTAAACAACTGAATCATCGCTGCGAAGATAATTAAAATCAATCGCGTAGTATCGTGTTTTTCAAGAACTCCTTTTTGCGTAA
>DDBE01000171.1 GCA_002332715.1 Flavobacteriales bacterium UBA2040 | reverse complement strand
CGCGAAGATTTCTTATTCAACGAAGACGAATATTAATCAAAATTAATAAATCTGTAATCCTGTTTCAAACGAGACAGGATTTTTTTTGTCCTCTTTTTTCTCGCCACGAATGACACTAATTTCCACTAAACTATATGAAAACTGTGATTTTCTATGAGAACAATACAGAAATACTGCTGGGCCCAATCGCTATGCCGCCGTACAAAAAATGGTGTAATTTAGTATAATTAACTTCGTTTCGGCTTCGCGATCGCGGCAAAACTAAACCATAATGCAAAACAAACATTCGTGCAATTTCGTACAATTCGTGGCAAACCATCTATCTTTAGCAGATGAATTTTCTTGGACACCTTTATTTCTCTTGAAACGACAAAGAACTGATGCTCGCAAATCTCTTCGGTGATTTCGTACGAGGAAAGGATTTGTCCTATTTGCGGCACAAAACACAACAAGGTGTATTTCTCCATAGAAGCATTGACTCGTACATCGACAATCATCCCGCAGTTCATGACCTGCTCCAAATTTTGTACAAACCTCTTCCCAAGATTGCTGGCATCGCAATCGATTTATATTTCGATCATCTACTCGCTGAAAGTTGGAAGGATTTCCACGAGGAAGATTTAGCCGATTTCACACAAGATTTCTATGATTCTGCAGACCTTTCTCACGATGAATTCACTGATCATTTTCGCTTATTAATTGCAAAAATGGGAGAAAAAAACTGGCTGTACCAATATCAATTTGAACATGAGTTGTACAAAGCGTGTCTAGGTGTTTCTCGAAGAATTTCCTTCGAAAATGAATTAGTGAACGGTCTAGACGTATTCCATGAGTTCAGACCAGAAATAGAAAAAACATTCGATATATATATGAGAGACGCTCATGTTTATCTGAACAACCTCGTCCTTCTCCCCAAGTAATCTCAGGTTTCACAATTATTTTGTAACTTTCATATTCATTATTCAAATTTCAATGGCGCAATCCACATATAAGTTCCTATGGGTCAGTTTCGTACTGACTTTTCTTCTTTTGGGCTGTGTGATGGAAGAAAAAGAAAACCCTACAGTTTACGACACAAATGAGTACGTTTCTGATTTAGACAAAATCATGAAAAGAGGAAAATTGATCGTCTTGGCTGAAAATAGTTCTAGCTCCTATTTCGAGTACAGAGAAAAGGAAATGGGATTTGAATACGAAATCTTAAAGGAGTTCACGAAAGAATTAGGTATCGAACTGGAAATAAAGGTAATTGATAATCTCGACCATGTCATCGACGAAGTGAAAAATGGTGATGGCGATGTAATTGCCTGTAACCTTACAGTTACTGCAGACCGGAAAAAGATCATCAACTTTAGTAGACCGCTAATGAGTATTCCGCAAGTCTTGGTGCAAAGAAAGGCCAATTCAGATACATTAGGAAGCACCCTTTTTGTTTCTGATGCCTCGCAATTAGCCAAAAAGAAGGTCAATGTCTGGAAGGAATCTAGTTACTTCGATCGCTTAAAAAATCTTCAGGAAGAAATTGGTGACACAATATATATCCAAAAAGAAAATGGGATCCTCGGCACAGAAGAACTTATTGAAATGGTGTCGGAAGGAATGATCGATTATACGGTAGTTGAACAAAACGTTGCCCAAATCAATGCACGACTCTTTGATAATTTGGATGTTACAGTGCCCCTTTCAGCAAAACAAAAAATTGCTTTCGGTATGCGGAAGTCAAGTCCTCTGTTGAAAGCAAGAATGGACAATTGGCTGGATGGATTCACAAAAACACCTGTTTACAAATACATCTATCACAAATACTTCGAGCTTGGACAAGCTGGGTATTTAGAAGGAGATAAAACTGAAACAAATTCGACGAAGAACTATTCGAAAGGCAAATTGGCGGATTATGAACAATTCTTCCGCAATGCAGGCATCAAACACAATGTAGATTGGCGATGGCTCGCAGCTTTGAGTTTCCAAGAATCTCGCTTCAACCCCAACGCCGTTTCATTTGGTGGAGCGTATTCAATCATGCAATTTATGCCTGAAATTGGTCCAACGTACGGCGTTTATCCCGATTCTCCGCCAGAAGTGCAAATCAATGGTGGTGCAAAGAAAATCAGCTACGACTTTAAAATTTGGAAGAAAACCATAAAGGATGATATCGAATGTATGAAGTTTACTTTGGCAAGCTACAATTGTGGTCAAGGACACGTATACGATGCTCAGCGACTCGCTACAAAATATGGAAAAGACCCAAAAATTTGGAATGACAATGTCGAGGAAATGATTCTACGTCTATCCAAAAAAGAGTTTTATGGCGATGAAGTCGTTCGTCACGGTGCCATGAGAGGGTCAATCACTTATAAATACGTGCGGGAAATCTACGCCCGTTATCTAGAATACAAGGTTTTATACAAATGAGTTCTGATAAGAAATTAATCGTACTTCAAGGACCCACGGCAAGCGGTAAAACGCAATTGGCTATTGCTCTAGCTCAGCAGTTGAACTGTGAAATTTTATCTGGAGATTCTCGACAGTTCTACACCGAAATCTCAATTGGCACAGCAAAACCAAGTCCAGAAGAAATCAATAGTGCCCCACATCATTTCATCAATTCTCATTCTATAGAAAACCCTGTTTCTGCTGCTCAATTTGAAAAAGAAGCCTTATCAGTTTTAGATAAACTATTTGAAAATCAAAACTTTGCGATCTTGGCAGGAGGCTCAGGATTATTCATAGATGCGCTATGTTATGGTTTAGATCCTTTGCCTTCCAATGAAGAAGTCAAGAAAGAATGGCAAGCGAAACTCGAAAAAGAGGGATTAATGTCGCTTCAACTGGAACTAACGAAAAGGGATCCTGAATACGCTGAAATTGTCGATTTGAATAATCCGCATCGCGTACTAAGAGCATTGGAAATCAATACCCTTTCCGGTAAAACGATGAAGCAAGTAAGAACGAATTCTCAGCAAAAAAGGAATTTCGAACCCCTTCGTTACGTAATCGACTTTCCGCGAAAAGAGCTGTACAAAAGAATTGATCATCGTGTGATTCAGATGATAGACAAAGGATTAGTTGAAGAAGTCAAAAGTGTCGCCCATTTTTCGCATTTACAAAGTATGAACACAGTTGGCTACAAAGAGATTTTCGCTCATCTTTCAGAAGAAATAACACTTGACGAAGCTATTTCTCAAATTCAACAAAACAGTCGTCGATATGCCAAACGTCAACTAACATGGTTTCGCAGAGACAATGATAATAAGTGGCTTACCTCTAATACAACCCAAGGTCGATTGGATGAAATAATCGAAGACTTACGCCAAAAAGAAATCATCTCTTAACTTTGGAATGATTATTGAAAATCATTCCGTAAAAAGCGACACATGAATATTGTTTTTAATCAGGTTATGCCTACTCCACTTGCATCTATAAACCATAGTGCGGAAAGTATTTGGGGAAATAAAATTGAGCTCAAATCTGGCGAACGGATCCTTTTGAACGCATCAAGCGGTAAAGGAAAATCAACTTTCACCTTCACCTCTATTGGTCTCCGAAAAGATTATTCTGGCGAAATCACATACGATGGTGTCGACATAAAAACATTTTCACCCAATGATTGGACGCCGATTCGTCAAGGAAAAATGTCTGTTATTTTTCAAGATTTGCAGCTGTTTCCAAATCTGAGCGTCGAAGACAATCTAATACTAAAAAACATGTTGCAAGAAAACGTGACCGTTGAGACATTAAAAAAACAACTTGAATTTCTAGGAATTGGCGACAAATGGAAACAAGATTGCGGATTACTTTCCATGGGACAGCAGCAAAGAGTTGCAATTGTAAGAGCACTAAGTCAGCCTTTCGAATGGTTAATCATGGACGAACCTTTTTCGCACTTGGACAAGGAAAATGCGCAAAAATGCATGAAATTAATTCATGAACGTTGCGAAGAATTGGGTGCAGGATTTGTACTGACTTCTTTGGGCGACACCTACGATTACAACTATACACGAGAATTAAAATTATAATACCATGCTGAACAAAATTCTATTCAGAAATCAGGATAAAAAACAATTGATCATTGCGATGATGGGCGCCTTCATGGGAATTACTTTTCTCGTAACCTCTATTCACTACTTGATTAAAGTGAATGAATTTGGAAAAGGAGAAGAAATTCTTGGGCCCAATACGATCATCGTTCAAAAGAAAGTGAGCAATGCAAGTACCTTGAATTTGACGAAAACTGACTTTTCTTTAAAAGAAATCGAAAAAATCAAGGCGAAATCCTTTATTCAAGACGTAAAACCTGTTGAAAGCAACAATTTTGACGTTTCATTTGAAACCGACAGAACAGAGAAACTCGTACCGTACTTTCGTTCAGATGTTTTTGTTCAAACAGTCGATGCTGATTTTTTAGATATTAAAGTTCCCAATTGGAAATGGAAAAAAGGCGATGCATTTGTGCCTATCATTCTACCTCGAGAGTTTATCGTTATGCTCAACACCTTCATGAGCGCACAAGAAATACCTCAAGTATCGGATGATCTGGCCATGAAGTTGAAATTTAAATTCCGTCTTCGCGATCCAAATAATTCAAGCAAAGAAGAACATGTCAACGTTCAAATCATTGGATTTACAAACGAAGTGTCATCCATCTTAGTTCCCGCATCGTTTATGCAATATGGAAACGAGGTGTATGCCGGTAAGGTCGAAAACAAAATCACCCAAATAATGATTTCAGGTAAAGAAAGTGAGTTCGGTTTGGTGGAAGAAATGTTGAAAGAACGAGGTTTGGAATCAAAGAACTCGCAAATGGTTGTTGGTCGACTGAAAAGTGTCGTAGGGACTTTAATTTTCGTTGTTCTAGGTGTTTCAATAATCGCCGTTTTCGTTTCGGGATTAGTACTAATTCAGTATCTACAATTGCTCCTATCTAGAAATGCATATGAAGTAAGAACCTTACTTCGAATGGGTTATCCCCCAAAAGATTTGATTCGAAGTTTCTCCATGTATTTCATAAAAATATTTGGAATCGTTTCCGTCATTGGAGTAGGTATATTTTTTATATTCAAATATTTCTTAGACAACATGTTTGAAACCGGTGGATTGTACATTGGCACAGATTTAGCATGCGTGTCAATAGCAGCCTTGGCCCTGGCTTATATCCTCTTTGGATTGGCAAGCTACTTGAATGCGAAAAGAGGAATTTTTAACGAATATTAATTCTGTTAAAGTTCTGTTAA
>DDBE01000235.1:4017-10957 GCA_002332715.1 Flavobacteriales bacterium UBA2040 | reverse complement strand
TACTGTGATCTCTTTCGTATTTTAGAATGAGCTGAACGGAACGGTTGCAAAGCCCACAATCACCGTCGTAGAAAACTATTTTATTTGGTGTTTTTTTCACGGTGTAAAGATACGTAAATCCTGCCCCTTAATCGCCCTAAAAATGGGGAAACAAATTTTGAATGATGAATTATTTTTTAAACCCAAACTCATCCTCCTTCATTTCCAAACTACTTATCATCTGTCCCACTCTGCGAGAAAAGGATAGAAGTAAATCATTATATTTGCAAAAAAAATAAATAATGAAAAACGTAGCTGTAATCGGAGCGGGAACTATGGGAAATGGTATTGCACATACTTTCGCACAATTTGGATATAACGTAAGTTTGATTGATGTTCAGTTCGCATCTTTGGAAAAAGGATTGGCGACTATCGAAAAGAACCTGGATCGTCAAGTAGCAAAAGAGAAAATTACAGAAGCGCAAAAAACGGAAACTTTAGCGAATATCAGCACTTACACGGACATGGAGGCTGGTGTTAAAGGAGTTGATCTTGTTGTTGAAGCAGCAACAGAAAATGTGGATCTGAAATTGCAAATTTTTAAAAATCTTTGTGAGGTAACACCAACATCAGTGATTTTAGCCACAAATACTTCTTCTATTTCCATTACGAAAATCGCAGCGGTGACGGATCGTCCGGATAAAGTAATTGGGATGCACTTTATGAATCCCGTTCCTGTGATGAAATTAGTCGAAATCATTCGCGGTTATTCCACTTCAGATGATGTAACGAATTCCATTATGGACTTGTCGAAGAAATTATCGAAAAACCCTGTTGAGGTGAACGATTATCCAGGATTTGTTGCCAACCGTATTTTAATGCCAATGATCAACGAAGCGATTTATACTTTGTATGAAGGTGTTGCTGGTGTTGATGAAATAGACCAAGTAATGAAATTAGGAATGGCACACCCGATGGGACCGTTGCAATTGGCTGATTTTATTGGATTAGACGTTTGTTTGGCAATCCTTCATGTACTTCACGATGGATTCGGAAATCCAAAATATGCACCTTGTCCATTATTGGTAAATATGGTAATGGCGGGCAAAAAAGGAATTAAATCTGGAGAAGGTTTTTATTCTTGGGGACACGGAACGAAGGACTTGGTTATTGCTGATAATTTTAAGAAGTAACATTCAAAAGAAAACTTGATATTACAAGCCTCTTCCGATAATGGAGACGCTTTTTTTATGCATACAGCACGAATAAGAAGGCCACCATACCGAAAGTTCGAACGGCTGTGGAACCAATATATAATTTAATGTATTCCTCAGGAAAATCATTTTGTTTTAATTTCTTGAAGGCAATTCTTGTCTGAACAAACATGAATACAAACAGAAATCCAAAGAAGCAGATGGTCAATATTTTGAGGCCTATTAGGTTTTTACTCGTCAAGAAATAATACCCAAAAACTGCAGAGAGCGATAGAATTACTGATACCATATTCGACTTACCAAAAAGGTCGACAAGTTTTGCCTTATATTCTACTTCCAAATGTTTGTTCCCTTTATTCGTTGAGTATCTTGAAAAGATAATTGTTCCAGACAGAATAATAAAACCAACCATGAAATAATCCAAAAAAATAAGGTGTTTTATAAGAAAAATTGGTTTATTTACTCCTTGTCGAAAACCAAATCGGTCATAAAGCGACCTTTGCTCAAAGGCATATAAATCCTTAATATTTCAGCCGCTGTAGCTGCAATATCTATCAATTCAAAGGGTTCAGATACTACTTTGCCTTTTTTAAAATCAGGTCCAATTGCTACCAAGCTAATTTTACGACAACATTTACAACCACCACCATGTGAAACAAATCCGTCCTTGTGACCATCGCAATGACGTCCATGATCATTCGTAATAAAGAGAGCGGTTTTGTCTTTGTAAATGGAATCATTTTGAATCATATTCCACAATTGCAAAGCTTGCCGGTCGGTACTTTGAATACCTTTAATATAGCCCTCCCAATTCTTACCGTGCCCATTGACATCGACATCCAGAAGATTAACGAGCATCAATCTTGGGTGAAAATTCTTAATAACGCTATCTGCAATTTCCATTGTATACGGATCGTTTCCATAACCATAACCTTCTCCTTCTGGTCCACACCAAGTACGCGCCATATCTTTGTCCTCCCATCCTTTGTATGTAGAATTGGCAAGAATATCCAATTTACCTTTCGAGGTTATAATCCAAGCGTCGTTGTAATTACGTTTCTTTTGACGCATGTAATACTGGAAAATACTCGGATATTTTGGCGCTTCCAAACCACTGTTTTCTACCTTTTGATAACGTCCTGTGGTTATTGAAGCGTGTCCAGCGTTGGTGAATGTTGAACCGTTGTTTGAGAAATCTTCAAAGAAAGTTGCTTGTGGTAAAAGGCTATCCCGGAAATTCGGAATATACTTCATGTTTTCGGCACCAAATGTTTCTGTATAGCGCGGACCGTCAATGACTAAAATCACAACGTTCTCTGCAATAAATTCCATTGGTGGCGCCACAGCTTGGGACGAACTTTGTTTACCAAAAAACAACATTCCTCCTGCGGGAATTATGCCGGCCAGTGTTAAAGCTACAATTACAACTGTCTTCACTTTTCTAAGTTAAGGGAATTTAGGAAATTTCGAAAAATCACGAGGTCTTTTCTCCAAGAAAGCGTTTCTTCCTTCAACAGCTTCTTCCGTTCCATAAGCCAAACGGGTTGCCTCACCCGCATAAACTTGCTGCCCCACCAAACCGTCGTCGATTAAGTTGAAACCAAATTTCAACATTTTTATAGCCGTCGGACTTTTAGACATAATTTCTTGTGCCCAATCGTAAGCGACGTCTTCTAATTCTGCGTGAGGAACAACCTTGTTGACCATCCCCATTTCAAAAGCTTCTTGAGCTGTATAATCAGCACCTAGGAAAAAGATCTCTCTAGCTCTTTTTTGTCCTACTTGACGGGCCAAATATGCGGAACCGAAACCTCCATCAAAACTGGCAACATCGGCATCGGTTTGTTTAAAAATAGCGTGCTCTTTACTAGCCAAAGTCAAATCGCAAACGACGTGCAAACTGTGTCCACCGCCAACAGCCCATCCTGGAACTACGGCAATCACTACCTTGTTCATGAAACGAATTTGACGTTGTACATCTAAAATATTGAAACGATTTATACCATTGACTCCTTTGTATCCTGTTGTAGAGCGAACTCTTTGGTCTCCACCTGAACAAAAGGCCCATCCGCCATCTTTCGTTGAAGGTCCTTCGCCCGTGAGTAACACGACTCCAATTTCCTGACTTTCATGACACAAGATCAAAGCTTCCCACAATTCATCCACTGTTTTGGGTGTAAACGCATTTCGTACTTCCGGTCTATTGAAAGCGATTCTAGCTACACCATTACAGGTTTTGAATGTGATTTCTTCGTATTTTTTAATGGTTTGCCAGTTTCTTTCGGACATTTGTTGACTGTTTTGATACAAATTTAGTGATTTGAACGCTATTTCGTTCTTCCTTAGCGAACGAAATATCGATACGCAGCAATTCCACCTATCAAAGAGAATCCAGATAACATCCAGAACACATTTTGATGTCCTTCACTACCTGGCGATTCATCTAAAAAATAACCCATGGCTGACCCAACAAAAATGTCAGGTGTATAACCTATTAAAGATATAATGCCGATTGCCGCACCAGCTAAGGCCAAAGGGATTTGCCCTTGTTTCATGACTCCAAAATACAAAGCACGAACGGCATAAACTCCTGTAGCAAATATACTTACGGATAGGAAAAACAATAAATTCGATGATGTATCAACAATTCAAACAGCAACTATTTCCTTAATGGGCAGAATATGGGCTAAAAAACAATTAGAAACTAACTAAACTTGTTAGCGTTTAACAAAAAAATATAAAACATATGAAAAATACAACCTTAACATTGATTTTATTAACATTAACACAACATTAGTTTATAGTTGGTGGTAACACTGTAGTTGTTTTTATATATCATATTTTCCGTTAAGTTAAAACATTAAATAATCTACTGTCAAAAATGGGTCGGTTCAGACGAACAAAGGGAGTTGATTTTGCATAAAGCTCTTTGGTTGGTCATGGATGTAGATGACACCACATTTTTTTGATGCGTAGTATTTTGTTGTAAATTATATCCTACCAAGTAATAAAAGATTAAATAATAATCGCAGTAAGAACTATCGATTATTTCACTATGTTAACTATAATAAAAATAAAAGAAAATGGAGAGAACAGTAAATATTAAAAACTTATCAGTTAAAATTAAAAAAGATGATGTTATTACGTTATCAAAATCTTATTTCGAACCTAAGGGCTACAAGATTACAAAAGATCTAATAGGTGTGCACTTTAAGGTGAAAAAAAATGCATTTGTACGAGCGAGAGTTGGATTTGGTGGGAATTGGGTAGATAATAGTTTTGAGTTGTACATAGAGGATTATTATGCTAATTTTCTAGTTAGACTTCTTATTGGTGGTCTTATTTTACCGTGGATTTATTTTTATTTTAAGAAAAGAAAATTTGTAAAAGAAATTTATAATTATCTTAATTCAAAGCAATTTATTGATGATGCTATTGAACTTAAATCCTAACAATCACATGCATTAATTAAATAAGTCATACGGATTACATAGTTTAATTTTGGTAATTATTAGGTATAGGTGTCACAACCTTAATCGTGGCAAAAAAAAATAAATATTTATAATATGTACAACGAACAATTAGAAAAACTCATTGAAATGGCTCTCATGGATGGAGAGTTAACAGAAAAAGAAAAGCAAATCCTTTTTAAAAAAGCAGAAGGAATGGGAGTTGATCTTGATGAATTTGAAATGGTACTCGAAGCTAAATTGTTTGAAAAACAGAAAAGCATGGAGCAAGAAAAACCAAAAACAAAAGAAGCAGTTTTTCAGGAAGATTTGTTATCCAAGAGGCGAATATATAGTCACCCCATTCTCATATTCCACAACCAAATTAGACAACATTCCTTCTGCATCAAAAACCCAAGTCTTTGCAGCTCCTAGTTTCAATTGTTTGGCAACTCCAGCTTTCTCAAACATAGGCAATAAGCCATCACACTGGCGCATCTTACTTTGTCCTGGATTGTGCACTTTGGTCTCAACATCAATTGTTTTATCACCATTCTTCACTTTTACAGTGAAAACTTTATCCACATAAACGGGATATTTGAAATTGGGAATAGCGTCTTCAGAGGCATGCAAACTGGTTCCTGCATTGTCTAGGGTAACGCCAATGTATAGAATCTTCCCTTTCTTCTTTGTCAATTTAAAGAAGGGACTGTTTTTACCATATGCTGTGCCATCCGTTTCGTGATTTCCAACATACCAAGTAGCATCTTTACCCCAAGCACAAATAGGTTCGGTGGGATGAGCTGAACGTTCCACATTTGGACTGGTGCGAAAAACCTCACTCAAAGCGCCCATTCTAGAAGGCGTGTTCTGTACATCAAAAATATCTATGTTTTGCACGTACTCTAACTGAAAGGAAGCATTTGGGGAAGATGGCATCAACAAATTACCCATTTCTCCTATGACATTCTGCAAGGCAGTAACCAAAGTTTGTGGCCCTCCTTCAACTGCACCCAGTTTCGAAAAAGCACAATGAACGAGAACGTCATCACCAGGTTCAATACCAAGATTCTTAATTTGATTAATGAGATCTACTTCCGAAATTTGTTTGCCAGACTTGAGCTCGGTTTCAATTTTCTTTCGGGTTTGTTTTTTCTTGTTCGCACGAAATCGTTCGAGGAGAAATTGTGGGGTAAGTAACCGAAGCGTATCTTTAAATGACATAGAATTACTGCGAAACAAACGTGTAATAGATTTTACCATTTTGGGTTCTAGGAGCTGTTCCACTATAATCGAAACGAGACATCCCTGCGTATTTTAATGCTTGTGTAATCATACATTCGGTTGCCCCTGTGCTCGAACTCGCATCGTATTTTTGAGATACAACGTTACCACCTTGGTTAACGGAAATAATAATGACTACCAAGCCCGAACCTTTTCCGCATGTATAGCCTGGATTACGAACATTCCAGTTGTTATTTTGATGTGCATTCCTATTCGACAATTCCCAATCCACCATGACACTTCCTGCAAATTGTTTTGCGCCACCATTTGAATTGGTATCCCCCTTATTCTTAGCGGCATCTTTTTTCTTTTGATCTGCGTCACGCTGCAATTTTTGTTTGTACTCTTGGATCATTTTCTCACGATCGGCCTTACCTCCTGATTCTTCGAAAAGTTTCGCTTCATAATCTTTTACCTGCTGCTCAATAGATTTGCTGGATTTGTTCTGAGAGTAATCCTCCCAGCTTTTTTCTCGCTTGTCGTTCCGGTCGCGCACCATGTTTTTTACATCACCACTAAAATTGGGTGGAACCTCTATTTGTTCGGGATCAAGAATAATTTCTTCCTCGGGAATAATTTCAGGACCGTCTTGAAAAGGAGAGATGGGTGTATATTTGGTGTACGACTCCATTTGTAAATAAGAAAAAATGAACACATACCCTGCTACGACTGCGATAAGTCCAAACTTGTATTTGTCTATTAATTCAAAAAAACGGTTCATTACTTCTGTTGTACGATTCTGTTGTCAGGAAGATACAAATATTCCAATTGATTCTCTTTCACTAAAACGAAGGTTGATGTATTTAATTGTCTAATCTCCTGGTATTCAACCGGTACAATTAACTTGCCTGCTTGGTTCACCAATCCTCGTTTTGTTCCTTTTTCAAGGATAAAAAAGTCGCTTTCTATCCTTGCTATTCCATCGTATTCTATTTCAATCAATTCTTTTCCTGAGGAGGAAATCAAGCCTTGTTTGCCATCTAACATAACGATAGCCAAACCTTTCACAAAACT
>DDBE01000235.1:0-3677 GCA_002332715.1 Flavobacteriales bacterium UBA2040 | reverse complement strand
CCTTTATTGAAGGCAATGAGATTTGAATTTTCTCCCATTTCGGAGTAAATATTCTTCACTACAAATTTTCCAGATTTGTCGATAACTCCCATTTTACCTTTGAATCGTACAATAGCCACCCCATTTTCGAAACGACCAAGAAAAGAACTATTGGCAAACTCATCAAACCTCGGCGTAATGATGACTTTCCCCAACGAATCGATGTAACCAATGACTCCATCTTCAATAATCATGGCAACATCGTCGGCAAGTGGACCGATATAGTCATAGTTTGCTGGCAAAATTTCTTTTCCGTCCAAACTCTTTAAACCGTAGTATTCATCTTCCAAATAAACAACGGAATTTCCTGTGAAAAAATTAAGCTCTTCATATGCTGGCGGAAAAAGGAAATCGCCCAATTTATTGATGAACGATTGCTTTTCTCCTACTTGAACTCTTGCTATACCGTTTGAAAAACCAAAGGCTTCTGAAAAATTCGCTTTGATCTGCTCCTGTCCAAACTTGTCGTAATACCCGTATTTTTCATTTTGCTGAGCATAAATCAATCCCTCAGAAAACGAACCAATATCATCAAATTCAATTGGTAAAACGATCTTACCCGTTCGATCAATTAAACCGTATTTATCCTCTAATTCAACAATTGCTCTTCCCTGTTCAAAATCATATGCCGAATTGTACATACAAGGAATGATTAACTCATTTTGTTTGTTGATGAACCCCAATTTCCCGTCTCTTCCGACCATAGCCAAACCTTCGCTAAAAAGTCCCATGGATTCATAAGTAGGTGGAATTTTAATTTCACCATCCACATCCATAGCGCCAAACTTATTGAATACCCGAAAAGGGAATAAATTCAAACGAGAGAATTGCAAATCCGTTTTTAACTCCTGATTGAATGGATAATTTGGGAATTCTGTTTCAAATTGTTCGATACGTTCATCAGAATACTCATACATGTATACTTGATACAGTCTTCTCCATGCGTCTTCCTTATTTCGATTATCAGGATATTTCTTTATAAAAGTATTCAAGGCCTCTACTGTGTTGTCTTTCGTCGTTAGATTATAAATTTGATCCTGTGCTTGTGAAACATGCGGATTGCTTGAGAAATTTTCGATAAACTTTTCATAGGAAAGTACTTTTCCAGACATGGTTTGCTCTCGGTATTCAGCCATATAAAAAGCTTCCAAAGCGTTCTCCTTCAATTCAGAATTAGGATATGTTTCGAGGAACTCAGTCAAAGCGCGAGTTGTATTTACAGATTTCGCCTTTCCAAAAGCCAATGAATCACGGATGTACTTCGCCGTTTTAATATTACCGTATTCAGGATTTCTTGAGATAAATCTATTCCATTCGTTGATGGTGTTTTTATTCGTCAATTGATCGAAATAGTAGGCGGAAATTTGATCTTTCAAGTTCGCTATTGAGGCAATCGAAAAACCATATTCTAAATATTTCAGAGCTTTCTTTTCCTTTAAATTGGAAAAAGTCGCTTCTGAAACCCGAATCAAGTTGTAAGCAGAGTCAATATTATGGAATGGATTATCTTGACGAAAATAAATAGTCGCTAATCCAAAGGCAGCGGGAGATATAGTCGATTTCTTAAACTTATTTTCAAATTTATTCTTTGCATCGAAATAATTATACACCTCCAAACTTTTAAACCCCTTCTCTATTTTGCCCGCGGTCGTGAAATTGCTGGACAAAATAAAAGCGAAAATCAATAAGATAAAACGTTGATTCATGTTACAAAGATAGAGGAGGAAATGGTTGTTGATACGTTTAAGTCAAGAATTTATAAACACAAAAAATCCCGTTCCAAAAGGTATCGGAACGGGATTACATATTTTTGTAAGAAAATTATTTCTTTCTTGCTCCGAAACGGTTGTTAAATTTATCAATACGACCTGCAGTATCGACGAATTGAACGATTCCTGTAAAGAACGGGTGTGATTTGTGTGAAATATCCAATTTTACTAAAGGATACTCGTTTCCGTCTTCCCATTTAATTGTTTCAGAAGAAGGTGCACATGAAGGACATAAAAACGCGTAATCGTTTGACATGTCTTTGAATACAACTGGTCTGTAATCTTCTGGGTGTATATCTTTTCTCATCTTATTTCTATTAAAGTCAATGTTTCCCTAAAAGGGAGTGCAAATTTAGAGAAAGATTTTTAAATATCCTCAAAACTTCTGCAAATAAAATAAACTTTCTATAAAATACGTTATTTTTGAAACCAATGATAAACATGCGCACCGTTTTCTCGGTATTAATTCTAGCGATTATCGTATTTGCTGGACTTTCGACTACTTCTTGCAAAAAATTTCAAGGATTCTCAACAGGAAATTTAGATTTTTCGAAAGACACGGTTGTTTTTGATACGGTTTTTACCACAATTGGGTCAACAACTCAACGACTGAAAATTTATAACAATTCGAATAAAACACTCAATGTCGATGAAATTGAGCTGCTAGGTGGCTCTAATTCCCCTTTCCGCATTAATGTGGACGGTTTGAAAGGCACCAGTTTTGCTGATTTAGAAATTGAAAAAAATGATAGCCTCTTTATTTTCGTGGAAGTTACATTAGAAGTGAACAATGCGGCCAATCCGATGGTGATTGAGGATAAAATTCGTTTTAGGACGAATGGTAAGGATCAATTTGTCGTACTTGCTGTTTGGGGACAGGATGCCCATTTTCATTTCAACGACATCAATTCAGGCTTTTGGTCGAATGATAAACCACATGTCGTCTATGGATACGCAGGTATAGATTCTGCCCAAACATTGACAATTCAGGCCGGCACTCAAATTTTCATGCACAAGAATGCTTTAATCTACAATTACAAAGGCACCTTGAATATTATGGGAACGAAAACGGATAAAGTCGTCATTAAAGGCGATCGTTTGGAACAATATTACCAAGATCAACGGGGTCAATATTATGGTGTATACATGCAAGAGGCACGCCCATCGACTTTCCGACATGTGGAAATTAAAAATGGAACCGCGGGAATTCATCTGTTTAGTCGTGACCCGAATACTACCGGACCAACTCTGGACATTAAATACTCAGAGATTCACAACAACAGTCGCTATGGGATTTTCATATTTGATGGCGCGGAAGTTGCAGCAGAGAGCTGCATCATACACAAAAACGAGTCGCATGGATTGTTTGTACTTGGAGGCGGTGATTTTAATTTCAACAATTGTAACATCTTGAGTTACGCAGGCTCAGTAGCCGCAGTTGGAATAACAAATGTGTATGAACCAAACGACCCTTCACAACCTACTATTATTGGAAACATCAACCAAGGAACGATTACAAATAGTGCAATAACTGGAAATTCTTTGACCGAAATGGTAATTAACACCTCAAATCCGGGTGGTGTTGTGTCTTTGAATTTTAATATTCAAAGGAATTTAATCCTCTCCGAATTTATTCCGACGGATAGTTATTTCGTAAACAACATTTGGAATGAAAATCCTCTTTTCAATAATATTACCGATGGTGTTTACACCTTCCAAAATTTATCTCCTTTGAATAATTCAGCGAACACGGCTTTTCCGTCCTTTTTCGATTTTTGTGAAAATCCTCGAAATATTTCAACACCGGATATCGGCGCTTGGGATTTATAAACTTTTACTTTTTTTTTTTAGTTTTCCATTTTTTAGTCA
>DDBE01000022.1:2349-3276 GCA_002332715.1 Flavobacteriales bacterium UBA2040 | reverse complement strand
AAAACAATTAAATGGTATAAGTCTTCCTTGTACCATTTTTTGTTTTTAATAAGTTTAAAATAAAAGAAATGAACGTAATTCGTCAAGACATTGATGCGCTAAACGCACAATTGAAAGTAACAATCAGCCCCGAAGATTACCAAAACAAAGTAAAAGCTTCTTTGGAAAAATACCGCAAAACAGCGAAAATTCCTGGATTCCGTCCCGGACATGTACCCGCTGGTATGATTCAAAAACAATACGGTAAATCTGTGTTGGCGGATGAATTGAACAACCTGGTAAACGAGGCTTTGAACAGCTTTTTGACTGAAAACAAGGTAGATATTCTTGGAAATCCGATTCCAAACGATAAAGAGGAAGTGAAAGGTGATTTTGAAAAACCAGATACTTTCGAATTTACATACGATATCGGTCTTGCACCAACGGTTAGCGTGAAATTGGATGCGAAAAGTAAATTCGATTACGTGAAAATCAAAGTCGACAAAGACTTGGTGGACAAACAAATGGAAGACCTTCGTCGTCGATACGGAAAAATGAATTCTGCTCCTTCAGTAGAAGAGAAAGATTTGGTAATGGCGCAATTCGTTGAATTAAGCGAAGACGATTCTATCAAAGAAGCTGGAATTTTGCATTCATCAACTATCTCTACGGAGTTTGTTGAAGATAAAGCAGTAAAAAAAGAAATCATCGGAAAAGTAGTTGGCGACAAAATGATCGTTGATCCAACAAAAGTTTCTCGTGGTGGAAAAGATACTGCAGCCATGTTGGGCATCAAAGAAGAAGAATTAGAAAACGTTTCAAATAAATTCCAAATTACCATCAACGAAATCAAACGTATGGAGTTGGCGGAATTGAACGAAGAATTTTTCACGAAACTATACAATGGTGAAGTGAAAAATGAAGAAGAAATGCGCGCTCGTATCTCTA
>DDBE01000022.1:0-2084 GCA_002332715.1 Flavobacteriales bacterium UBA2040 | reverse complement strand
AGATTTAGAAGGTATGTTCGTGGCAGATTCAGATCGTTTGTTGACGAAAGAAGTATACGAAAGCTTAATCGAAAACACGAAAATCGATTTGCCAAATGAATTCATGAAACGATGGATTCAAATGTCGAACGAAAAACCAATCACAGCTGAAGAAGTAAATGAGCACTACGAATCGTATGCGAAAAACTTGAAATGGCAATTGATTCAAGGAAATATCTTCAAAATGAACGATATCAAATTGGACAACCAAGAAGTGATGGATTACACGAAATCGTTATTGGCAAACAATTATGCACAATACGGAATGCCAGCTCCAGAAGATGCTGAGTTGACGAAATCGGCAATGGAAGTGTTGAAAAACCGTGAAGAGTCAAATCGTATTTTTGATATGATGGCAGAACAAAAATTGATGCAGTTTTTCAAAAACACAGTAAAGTTGAAAGAGAAAGAAGTTTCTTATGATGAATTCGTTGAAATGGCGAATGCGTAAGTAATAGATTAATTATGTTAAAAGGTCGAATTCTATTTTGGAGTTTGGCCCAATGTAAATCCGAAAATCTTGTAATTGATTTACTGGGAAATAGTGGAGGATTTTTTCCTCATGGAGCCATGTTGCATAAATATTTGATGAAAGAAAAGTTTACTTTTGATTTTTATCGCAATCCAGAAAAGTCCTAAAAGAACGAGTTTTTGAAAATGCCGTTTCCGAATAAAATGACTAAGTTGGTGTTCAGTACAATTCCAGATTCCGACAAAAAAGATCCAAACAGAAATTATCAAATCCGATATAAAATCAAAAAGAAAAACCACTTTGATGGGGAAGTGTTTGTCCTCAAGGATGGGGCAATATTTTCCATGGGGTCTTTGGTTGCGACAAAATTGAAATACAGTAGAGATGCCACCATAATTGGAATTGAAACGGGCGGAACAGCGGAAGGTTCAAATGCTGTTTTAACGGGGCAATTGATTTTGCCAAATTCAGGCATTCGTGTTGTTGTTCCGCATTATCATTTTGATCATAAAGTAGATGGACAGAATAATGGTCGAGGATTATTGCCTGACATCAGAGTTGATTACTCTATAAGTGAACGAATCATGAACATGGACAAAGAAATGATGGAGATTCAAAAAAATATTCTGTCAAACGAAAAGAATTAAACTTTATCCCCACTTAATACTGCACCCAATACTCGGTTTTTGATTTTCTAAAGGAGACGTCCCCGTCAATAAATTATCCAAGGATTTTCGCATATCTCCACCTGTCACAGGAATCTCATTTCCAGGTCGAGAAGAATCCAATTGTCCATGATAAACAGATTTTAAATTGGCATCGAAAATATAAAAATCAGGCGTGCAAGCTGCGTCGTAAGCTGCGGCAATTCCTTGTGTTTCATCGTACAAATATGGAAACGGATAGCCCATTTTTTCAGCATGTTCTGTCATGAACTCAGGACCATCTTGCGGATGTGTTTTAACGGAATTACTACTAACAGCGACAAAACCAACCCCTTTGTTTAAGTAATCATTTGTCAATCGAACCAATTCTTCATTAACATGAATCACGAATGGACAATGGTTGCAAATGAACATAATCACCGTTCCCTTTTCTCCTTTTGCAGATGAAAGAGATAAATTCTTTCCAGAAACGGTGTCCAAAAGTTTAAAATCGGGTGCAAGTGTTCCAGTTGGAAAAGGATTCGATTCTATGAGTGCCATGAGTTTATTTTTTATTCAAAGTTAAGAGTCTAATTCACTTTTAAAAAAGAGAAATTTGATTTATCCTAAGTCTTAATGTCCTTCTGACTTGAGTTCAACATAAAAATTTTAATTAAACTGAATCTAAACTTTCCCATTCCCTCTTTGTTCTATTGCCAAAGCCCAAGATTTACCCTAAATTTGTAACAAGAATATATTTCAACTATGGAGCAAAAATTCACGCAAGAGGAATTAGAAAAAAGATTCCAAGATAAAATTGATAAAGACATTCGCATCGAACCAAATGATTGGATGCCAGATGCCTATCGCAAAACTTTGGTTCGCCAAATTAGTCAACACGCTCACAGCGAAATTGTGGGCATGTTGCC
>DDBE01000115.1 GCA_002332715.1 Flavobacteriales bacterium UBA2040 | reverse complement strand
TGATAAATAAGGCAGATAAAAGCATCGAAACGAACGACAAAGATTATATTTTCATGAATTTTGTCATGGATTATATGCCAATCGGAATGATTGGATTGTTGTTTGCGGTTATGTTCAGCGCCGCTATGTCGAGCACGGCCAGTGAATTAAATGCCTTAGCCACAACGACAACTATAGATTTATATAAACGATCTGTAAAACCGAAAGAGGATGAAAAGCACTATTTGAAGTCGTCCAAAATGTTCACCTTATTGTGGGGAATTCTGGCCATCACTTTTGCTACAACGGCCTCTTTGTTCGAGAATTTGATCCAAGCTGTAAACATACTTGGGTCCCTTTTCTACGGGACAATCTTAGGGATATTCCTAGT
Source organism: Flavobacteriales bacterium UBA2040 (assembly GCA_002332715.1). GTDB lineage: Bacteria > Bacteroidota > Bacteroidia > Flavobacteriales_D > Crocinitomicaceae > UBA2040. The sequence goes on along the minus strand of DDBE01000115.1, from coordinate 9,796 downwards.
CGCGTTTTATGTCAAAAAAGTAAAGGGAAATGCTGTCTTTATCGCCGCTATTTTAAGTGAGATTTGTGTTTTAGTCATTCATTTTTTAAACGAATACAATATGGCACCATCCTTCCTAGAAATGGGGTATTTGTGGTACAATTTGGTTGGATGTATACTGGTTATCGTATTTGGATTGGCGTTGTCTTTTGGAAAAAAAAGAGGTAAATTGAAGATGCTAGCAGATAAATAAAGAAACTATTGACGATTCTTTAGCAGCGCAAAAATTTAATTTGTTTAACCTTTATAATATTGTACGTCTAACCAAGATCCAGCGTTTCCACATTCGATTCCCGATTGAGTTAAAACTTGAGTAGCCATACCACTTCTGCCGCCAGATGCACAGCATAGGATTAAGGGTTGTACCAATGATTTCAATTCATCCATACGATTGTTGATTTCTTGCAATGGGATGTTTACACTTCCGCTAACGTTTCCGCCTTGAAATTCACCTGGTGATCGCACATCAACTACTGTTCCTTTGTTTTCTTTAATCAATTGTTCAATATTCATCTTCTTTTTACTTTTTTTTATTTTGAAATATATTCAATAATAAACTACCCATTAGCGAACCATAGAGTATACTGTAGAAAGGATCGGAGGTGATGCTGCACGTTCTAGAAACACAACCTATCTGTTTGTAGTACACATAGCCAATGACTCCACCCAGAACAATCCCAATAAAAGTTAGGAGATTGTTAAGTAAAAATGACTTAATGCTTTTATTATTCATGGCACAAAGGTCGGACAACAAATTGGATTGAATTGTGACTAGCGTTACAAATAAAAAAAACACCCCGTCTATTCCAATAAAATCGGAACAAACGAGGCTCTGAAATTTGGGTGGAAGCCCCTTACTTCATTGCTTTAATTTCTTTGATCAATTTTTCATTGTTTGCAACATAGCCAAAATCACCGTCTTTGGCGGCTTTCGCAAAGGCTAGAGATTTTTCAGCAGAAGCCAATGCTTCTTTTTTGTTGCCTATTTTCATATGAATTTTAGCCTGAACATGAACATACCAAAATGCCTCTGGTCTTTTGTCAACCGCGTTGTTAATGTAGTTCAAGGCATCGGAAAGGTTTTTCTCTTTTTCCAAATAGTAACGAGCCGACTGATAGTAATCGCTAGCACTTGGGCCACCCATTACTTCTTTGATTTGCTTCTCAACCATTTCATCTGTTGGCGTTTCGATTGGTAAAGATATTCTTGTGTTCTCCCATGTCAAGTTCAAATTTGCCGAGGATGTAGAGAAATCACTGAAATCCATAGTTAAAGTTTCCGTTTTATCATTCATCACGGTTGGTTTAACAGTGAATCGTCCCAAATCATTTGCTTTGTCGTATCCATCGATTCCCCAATGAGCAAGGTTTTTGTAGATAATGATAGTCCAAGATTCTTTTCCAGGAATCGTGTAAAGAGCATATTTTCCTTCTGGTACATCTAAACCACCAATTTTAACATCGCTAGAAACTGTGATCTTTGTAGAGGCATTCGCTCCTGTGCGCCACATTTCGTCAAAGGCAACTAAATCTCCAAAAACCGCTCTTCCTTTCATTCCAGGACGAGAATATTCTACTTCGAAATCAGTTAAACCAACAGTTTGCTGAACAGTCGCTAACGGACTTGGCTGAGGAGTCTTTAATTGAGCTGAAAGACTCGTTGAAATTGTAATTGCCGCAATTGCCGCTATACTTTTTAACATCATAATATTTATTTTATACAGAGTTTATATTTATTTTAGAAAAAAGAATCAATGCTATTTAGGGACAAGATGAAGTTCATCTTCACCGCCAATCGCACGCAGCCATAATTCGTCATCTTTTAATCTTAAGATCTTATACACTTGGTCGAAATCATCATTTTCATAATCGAAATTGATAAGTTCTTTTTTAGATTCAAAAATGCACTTGCCATCTGTATTTCCAGAAAATATCCCAAAGGTTGTTACGTACGTCGCCACTAATTTTGCATCACCATCCGCGGTTGTTGTTAACGTGTATACAGAGTAATCATCTGTTACATCATTACCGTTTCTAATGGCTTTACCAATTTCCCAAGTATTGGCAATCCTATCTTTTTTGCTTTTAAAACTGATCAATGGCCCATCATCATATTTTTTACACGATGAAAGTGTCACTGTAACAATTGCCATGGCAAAAAGTATTGGTTTTATTGTCAAATTGGTTTGTTTTTTAATTGGACTGTAAATGTACGTATACTAAGTGAAATTGAAAACAAAAAAAACGCCCATCCTTGGTTTGGATAGGCGTTTTTATCACAAAAATTTAAAACTATTTAAAAGTGTCGAGGTCAATTTTCCCATTTACTTCGAAAGACTTTACTTCTCCTTCAAGAATCATTGGACCAATTGCCATTGAAATTGTTCCGTAAGACATAAGCCCACCTTGCATCGAATAGTTACCAAAGTCATATTCTGCAGAGTTTACCTCACCATTTTCGGTCTTCGAAACAATAGATTTCATTTTTAAGCATGTCGTTTTATCGAAATAATCCAATTGTGTTTTATTCCCATCGGTGCTTGATAAAACATACATGTCTTTATCGTCGACAACTTCGATTCCTACCATTTCATACTTCATGCCAGACGTAGCGTAATTCATTTCTGGAATGATACCGAATGACTTTTTTTGTGCTGTTACTTCTTCATCTGTCAAAGCTTTTGAACCAGCTTGCATACTCGTTGTGCCGCCAGCGTTTCCATCAAAATATGATTTTTGTAAAACCATTCCTTGACCTTCCAACTTGCTTCCTTCCATGTTCGGTTTGATCCAAACTTCGCTCATTTTTAATGGGAAAGGAATTTGAGCCGCCTTTAATTCAGTTGTTCTTGCATAGGACTTGATTTTCTTGAGTTTTTTTCTCGCCTTTTTCATGCTTGTGGCCTGTGTAGAGGCATATACGTACTTCTCAATCAATTGATCGGCAGAAATATCAGCAGGTTTTTTCTCTTTAACCGCATTCCCAAATGCATCTAATTTCAAGATTTTTCCATCCGAATCAAATACTTTAAGTTTTGCCGCTACTTCGTCATTTCCAACTACCACAATATTCACATTTTCAGCCGACATGTACTTTTTCGCTAAACGCAATACGTCGTCTTTGTTAACTGCAGCGAGTGTTTTAAGATAATTTTTGTAATAATCCTTATCCAAACCATACTTTTCAATGTTTCTTGCAAAACGAGCAATCGTTTGAGGACTTTCTAAAGAACGAGCAAAACTGCCTGCCATGGCAGCTTTCGTGGTCTCTAATTCTTCGTCGCCAGCCAATTCGGTTGTTATCTTTTGGATTTCATAAAGAATTTCTGTTATCGCGCTATCTGTAACATCATTTCTAAAATTCCCACTTATAGTCAATAAACTACCATGTTCATCGATATTTTGTCTCGCATAACAACCGTATGTAAAGGCTTTGTCCTCTCTCAGATTTTGCATCAAACGTGTTCCAAATCCACTACCTCCGAATACTTGATTCAAAACTGTCAGTCCGATTTGATCTGGATCACCAGGTACAGCATTCATTGGGATATTAACATTGATTACTGATTGAACGGCCCCTGTTTTGCTAACGAATGCTACTTGCGAACCACTTGCCGGTTTAGAAGACAATGGAGCACCTTTGTAGACTTTTCCGCCTGTCCAAGATGCGAAATATTTATCCACCGCTATTTCAGCCTCTGCTCTGGTAATATCACCAACAATTGCCAAATAAGATCCTTCAGGAACATAAACGAATTTGTACAATTGTTTTACATCTTCCAGTTTTATGCTTTTTAAAGACTCTTCAGTCATCGTTTCACTGTAGGGATGCATGGCGTCATAATTCACCTTAGTATTTGCATTGTTTGCCATTTGACCTGGGTCAGACTTCGCTGATTTTAAACCGGATTCAAATTGTTTCACTATTCGGTCAAACTCAGACTCAGGGAAACTAGCATTTTGAAGGACATCAGACATCAGAGCCAATCCTTTGTCTCTGAATCGTGTCATAACAGACAAGTACATTCCACCTGAAGATGCGCTTAAATAGGCGCCGATGTAATCAATTTGATTGTCCAATTCATCCTTGTTCAATTTGCTAGTTCCAGACATCACAAGGTCACCCATAACGTTAGATACTCCAGCTTTTGGACCTTCAAGAATCGGGTCAGCACCCAAAGATAACTGAAAACTTACCGAAGGTATTTTGTGATTTTCACTCAAAATAACTGTGATTCCATTGTCCGTTTTAAATACTTCAGAATCTTTAATATTGATTGTAGGTGCTGCTCCGGCTGATGGAATTATACTACGATCAATTTGACCGATAGATAATAACGGAAGAAAAGCGAGTGTTGCTATTAATAATTTTTTCATCTTTTCTTAGTTTTCTTTTGGTAAATAAATTAAAATCAAACGAGCATCTTGGGTAAAATACTTTTTGGCAACACGCTGAATATCTTCACGTGTAACCTTCATGTAGCCATCAAGCATCGTATTTGTTCGAGCTGCAGAACCGTAGTACACGTGATTGTCCGCTAAGTTTTCAGCGATTCCAGCTACTCTTGAATTCATATCAATTAAATCGCTCTCCATTTTATTGCGAATCTTTTCAAATTCTTCTTGGGTCACCAATTCGTTTTGCATTTTTACAATTTCATCATCTATCGCTTTTTGAAGTTCAGTTAAATCTACTCCATTCGCTGAAATAGCGCCCAAAATTCCTATTCCACCTGCTTCCATACCAAAAGGAGCAGAGAATGCTGCAACAGCCATTTCTTTTCGCTCAACGATTGATTTGTTCATGCGAGAAGAACTACCTCCTGAAAGAATTTCATTCATCATCTCTAATGCATAAAAATCTTTGTCCGTTTGATTTGGGAAATTGTAAGTAATGAAAAGCGCCGGTAATTGAATATTGTCATGCACTGTATCGCGAATTACTTTGGTCAATTTTCCTGTGTAGTTGGCGGGACGAGTAATATTAGTCGGCATGGCAGAATATTTAGCCAATAATTTTTTCGCTTCAGCCGATTTAGGTTTGTTATAGTCTTCACCTTCCAATACACTTCTGTCTACACCATACGCTGCAACAAATTCGTCATTGGTCATGTTCTCATAATCTCTAACCAAGTTGATTGCTTGTCCAGATGGAATAGAGGCGAAGTATTTGTCAATCCATTTTTTCGTTTGTTCTATATCTAAATCTCCGGCTATACTCAAAGTGGCATTACTTGGAACATAAAAGGTTTTATAAAAATTGACATAATCTTCTTCTTGTGCAGCGTCCAAATCTTCCATGCTTCCAATCGGAACCCAATTGTAAGGGTGGTCCACAAACATTCTTTTGAACGCCTCTGTAATGAACGAAGCATACGGTTGATTGTCTACTCTTTGTCTTTTCTCTTCTTTTACAACTGAACGCTGTGTTTCGATGCCAATGTTCTCAACTTTGGCATGTAGTAAGCGCTCACTCTCTAACCATAGACCTAGCTCCAGTTGGTTGCTTGGGAGGATTTCGTAGTAGAAAGTTCGGTCGTTTGAAGTATTCGCATTTAGCGTTCCTCCGTTTCCTTCAACTAGCTTATCGTACTCCCCACGTTCGATGTTTTGCGATCCTTCAAATAGCAAATGCTCAAAGAAATGAGCAAAACCCGTACGGCCTACTTTTTCATTTTTCGAACCAACGTGGTATAAGATGGAAACGGCTACAATTGGTGTTGACTTCTCTTGGTGCAGAATAACGTGTAAACCATTTGGCAAATCGTATTCCACGAAATCAACTTTTTTCTGAGAAAAGGCACTTACGGATAGCAAGGTCAAAGCTCCTAGACAAAAAATCTTCTTCATAGTTTTATTAATATCATTTATAATCCGCCAATTTAGCGAAGAAAAATGATTTGGAGGAGACGAAGTAGAAACCTTCTCATTTATTAACAACGAATAATGTAAAATAGAAACTCAATAATACCGTTGAGAAAATTGGAACAATAATTGTAATTTAGCGCGTATGAAGTATGTATACCTGATCTGTTTGTTCGTTTCTATGCCTGTATTTGGACAAAAGATAATTCCCTTTATTGATTTCAATGAGTTTTTCAGAACTTTTGAAAACGGTGCTTTTCGTCAAATAGAATTTCAACGAATTGAGAATTTTAAAGCAGGAGATGGGGCAATTGGGTATTATGACAATCGTGGGAACTTGATCATTTATGATGGAAAAGAAAAAAAGCAAGTGGCCAATATCAATGCTGAATACACCGTTTCTGATCATCTAATCACTTGGAGAATAGGCGAAACCTTGAATCTTTGGGACAATGGTAAATTACAAACACTTACGTATCGAAGCGAAAACGTAGCGACAAAGGATAGTTTGGTGGTCTACCAAGACAATCGGTACAATACCTTGAACGCATACTGGAACGATCAAATTTATCCAATTACTCAAATGTCTGGCACATTGCTTTGGCCGGCAAACATAGGAGAAAACGTTTTCGCCTATAGAGACAATGGGGATTTCTACCGTGTTTTTTGGAATGGAGAAATCTATGATATCGATGTTTGGGTAGGAAGTATTGACTTTTCATGTGGTACGGATATTATTTCTTTCAACGACCCTACAATGCGGACATTTGCGGTGTTCGACAAGGGAGAATTAGTAGATGTAGAACCTCAATTCGTGAATTCGCACAAAGCAGGACGTGGATTTGTCGTTTACGAAGACCGAAACGGGAATCTTATTAAATACCAAGATGGAGTGAAAACGACTCTTTCTAATTTTGGTGCAAGTTTCTGGGAAGTGAAAGATGATATCGTTATTTGGTTCGAAAATAATTTCCTTTACAGTCAAGTAGGCGATAAAAAAATCCAAGTTTGTAATTTCAAACCTGAGGATTATAAATTGAAAAATGATGTACTTGTCTACCGTAACATTATGAAAGGTGTAGATGCAGTAGTCGACGGGAAGGTGGTGAATTTAACCAATCAAATGGACGCTACGTACGAAATATATGGAAGTTCAGTTATAGTTGGACTTTTCAATAATTCCTACAAAGTATACTGGAAGGGTCGTGAATACACCCCTTGATAAGTTTTCCAAAAACTCCTTTTATCTGAGTCTTTAAGACCTTATATTTGCAGTCAAATTTTATACTAAAATAAGACGCATGAACAATTGGTTTACAGTTAAGGTTAAATACACCAAACAGTTAGAAAACGGAAGTTTCAAAAGAGTTACAGAACCCTATCTCCTAGCGGCTATGACTTTCACAGATGCAGAAGCAAGAATTTACGAAGAACTTGGTCAAATTATACGAGGTGAATTTAATGTGGTCGGTATCATGCGTACCGAAATTCACGACATCTTTTATTACGAAGACGCTGATGTTTGGTACAAAATCAAATTGTCTTATGAATCTATGGATGCCGAAAGTGAAAAAGCAAAGAAAGTTTCACAAAATTTCCTTGTAACTGCTCATTCTGTAAAAGAAGCTTACGATCGTATAAGCGAAAGTCTTTCCACATTAATGGTTGATTTTGAAATCCCAATGATTACTGTGAGCCCAATAGTTGAGGTTTTTCCTTACCAAGAAAACTTGGACAAAGAATTGAGTCGTACGCCAATGGAAGATGCTCAACCTGAGGAAGAAAAAACGCCTAAGGGTAAAGTGTTTTCTGCTCCCGGGTCGGATGTAGATGAAGATATGGAAGACGAAGACGAGAATGAAATCGTTGATGAACTAGAAGAAAACGAGGACTAATGAATGATTTTTTAAACGCTTTACGAGACGACCATCGCGATTTTGATGAAGGGAAGTTGGAAGATCATCACGGAAAAACTCCTTTTGATTTGTTTTCTGTTTGGTATAAAGAAGCCTTTGAAAAAGAAATTGAGCCAAACGCTATGTCGATTGCAACCGCTGGACAAAATGGTCAGCCTAGCAACCGCATCGTTTATTTAAAAGAATGTCTCGACGAACAATTCATATTTTACTCGAATTATTTGAGTGACAAAGGGCGAGAGATTGCCGATAATCCAAAGGTTAATTTATTGTTCTTTTGGCCTCAGTTACAGCGTCAACTGAGAATAGATGGTGTTGCTAAAAAGGTTTCAGAAGTTATCAGCGACGAATATTTTAACTCACGACCTAGAGGAAGCCAACTGGGTGCTTGGGCATCCATGCAAAGTCAAAAGTTGGAATCAAGAAACATGCTCGAAGAGAAGTTGATGGAATTGGACAAAAAGTATCCGAATTATGTGCCACGTCCACCACATTGGGGAGGATATGTAATTGAGCCGAATCGAATCGAATTCTGGCAAGGTAGACCATCTCGTTTGCACGACCGTATTGTTTATGAAAAGTCAGGGTTGGATTGGAAAATTTATCGATTGAATCCTTAAATCATGAAAGAATGGCAACCTGAAATTTTCAAACTTTCAAACGGATTACGTGTCGTTTATTTGCACACGCATTCCGCGGTTGGGCATTTGGGCGTGAATATCTTGGCAGGATCTCGTTTTGAGGAACCGCATGAAGAAGGGTTGGCTCATTTTTTAGAGCATTGTATTTTTAAAGGCACCAATAAAAGGAAGACGTTTCATATCCTTTCTCGCTTGGATTCGGTAGGTGGAGAGTTGAACGCTTTTACCGCGAAAGAAGAACTCGTAATTCTTGCTTCATTTACCAATAATCATCTAGCGAGAGCCAGTGACTTATTGGCGGATATCACCTTGAATTCAAATTTTCCCAAAAAAGAAATAGAAAAGGAGAAAGAGATCATTATAGATGAAATCAATTCGTATTTGGACAGTCCCGGGGATAAAATTTTCGACGATTTCGAAGCAAATTTATTCGGCAAACATCCATTGGGCACCAATATTCTGGGCACAAAAGAAAGTGTTTCTGGTTTTACGAAATCGGATTTGGAGAATTATCTTCATAAACATGTTTACGCTGAAAATATGGTTGTATCTTATGTGGGACCTGAACCGCCAAACAAATTACTCCAACGATTAGAAAAGGATTTTGCGGCAACGCCGATCTCAGATAAGGTTAATTCATTGAACAGTTTTAAAGGAAAAACAAGCTTTCGTATTCAAGTTCCAGAGGCCAATTATCAAAATCATTCACTCGTCGGTGGATATGCACCCGGTTATCTTGATGATGACAAAAACGCCATGATGCTCTTGATAAATGTGCTAGGTGGACCGGCATTGAATTCTCGATTAAACTTATCCATTCGAGAAAAATACGGTTACTCTTATAGTGTTGACGCTTCCTACACGCGTTACTCTGAAATTGGATTTTGGAGTATATATTTCAGCACAGATACCAAATACCTGAAGAAGTCGCTTAAAGTTTTGATGCGAGAAATCAAATTAATGCGAGAAAAACCTTTGAGCGACCAACAATTAAAAATGGCGAAGGAACAATACAAAGGACATTTGGCGCTCGCTATGGAAAGTAATTCTGGTCTCATGTTGAGCCTTGGAAAAAGTGTTTTATTGTTCAACGAAGTAGATTCCGTTGCCCAAATGTATCGCAATATTGAAGGAATTACATCAGCAGATTTACTTCGAGTGGCAAATCTTTACTTGTCTGAAGATCAGATGTCTGAATTGACTTTTACAGTAGGTTAAGTCAATTTCTCATCAAATTTCACCTTAGGTTTAAAACAACCCTTTGATTTTTTCCTCGTCAAATTAACAAATCAACCTAGTAGCCCCCCGAAATAATAATTGGTTACGTTACTTATT
>DDBE01000124.1:3613-16369 GCA_002332715.1 Flavobacteriales bacterium UBA2040 | reverse complement strand
ACTATTGGGCATTTAAAAATGCAGGTGTGACCATTACTGTTCGAGATTTGGCCGATGGTTCTATAATCGCTTCGCATAACAGAGATTTAGCCTTACCACCTGCAAGTATTGCAAAACTTTTTTCTACTGCTTCTGCCTTCGAAATTTTGGGAGAAAAATACACACCAAAAACAGAATTATATACAGATGGGAAAATAAATACAAGCGGAGTGCTTGAAGGAAACCTGTATCTACGTGCATTAGGAGATCCGACTTTGGGTAGTAAATATTTCTATGATGAGGGTGCCGAAGATCAGTATTTGAACAGTTGGATACAAGACATGAAACTGTCTGGGATCAAAGAAATTACTGGGAAGATCATTGTGGACGGTTCTGCATTCGGTTACCAAGGTTGTCCGGAAGGTTGGACATGGGGCGATATGGGAAATTATTATGGCGCTGGACCTTCGGCGGTTATCATCAACGACAATATTTTACAATACTATTTCAAAACATCGAGTGTTGGTAAAACTTCTACACTAATCCGGACCGTTCCTGAAATAGAAGGACTTCGTCTCTTAAACAATATTAAAGGTCAAAATGTGAGTGGTGACAATAGTTTGATCTATGGCGCGCCGTATTCACTCGATTTGTATTCCTCTGGAAGTTTGCCGTATAATCGAAGTTCATTCATGGTTAAGGGCACTGTGCCTGATCCAGAAAAACTCCTCTCCAAAAAACTGTACGATGCAATAATAACGAACGGAATTAAAGTTTCCGATGGATACGATTACGCGCGCAATTTATGGATGACGAATACCGACCAAAAATCTTACGCGTCCATGACATTAATCAAATCTTGGGAAGGAAAAACAATAGAAGAAATAGCTTTTCACACCAACATGCAAAGCGTAAATATTTTCGCAGAACAATTGGTATGTCTGATTGGTTATGAGAAAAAAGGCGAAGGATCTACGGCATATGGCTTGGATTTTATCATGGATTACTGGAAAGGGAAATTGGGTTTGAAACACTTGCATTTGCACGATGGTAGCGGATTGTCGCGCACGAATGCGATTAGCAGCAACCAGTTTACCTTATTGCTTAAATACATGGCGGGAAGTGAAAAATATGCAGTTTTTAAATCGACTTTGCCAACGGCTGGTCAATCTGGAACACTTCGCAATGTGTGTAAAGGTCAAACCGCTGACGGACGAGTTTTTGCAAAGAGCGGCACAATGAATCGCATAAAATCCTACGCCGGATATGTGAAATCGAAAAGCGGAAAAGAATTGTGTTTCTCGATGACCGTAAACAATTACGATTGTTCTAACTCAGCAACGGTTGATCAAATGGAAAAAATATTCAATGCGATGGCGAACTATTAAGCCGTTTCGATTGCAATAATTTCTGACCAAAAATCTTCGTTTGTAATTCCTTGAACTTTGATCATTTGAGGCACGAGTGATGCTGGAGAAAAACCAGGTGTTGTATTCACTTCTATGACATGTGGAATATTGTTGACAATCATAAAATCGACACGAGCGACGGAACGCAATCTCAATATTTTATAAATTGAAATTGTTAAGTCCTGCACTTTTTTGGTCATGTCTTCTGAAATTCGCGCAGGCGTGATCTCTTGTGATTTCCCTTCGTATTTCGCTCGATAATCAAAGAATTCACCTTCTGCAACTATTTCTGTAACGGGCAATGCTTTTACGCCACCATCGCCTCGGTATGCCGCACAAGTAACTTCGGTGCCGCTTAAATTGGATTCAACGACAACGGTTTCTCCTTCCTGAAAAGCAGCATCAATGGCCTGTGGAAGTTCTTCTAAGGTTTTCACTTTCGTTATTCCAAAACTAGAACCACTATCGGAAGGTTTAACAAAAACCGGCAATCCTAATTTTTCGACAATTTTTTCGGCAGATACTATTTTATGTGCGTGTAGCAAAACTGCTTTTGCGACAGGAACATTAAATCCGCGAAGGAACTGATTACAAAACCATTTATCGAAAGAAAGTTCTGAGGCCAAAGCTCCAGAATTGATACATGGAATTTGTTTCATTTCTAGAAAGGCTTGAATTTTTCCATTCTCACCAGGATTTCCGTGTATGTATACTAATCCGTAGTCCAGATCCAATTTCTCGCCATTGTAGGCAAAAGTGACGTCGTTTAAATCCAGTGGACATTCCTCATTTTTGTAAACCACTCGCCAATCTCCTCTTCGCACTACAATCAAAAAGGCATCATAGATTTTAGGTATGCTGGCTAAAATAGCTTTTGCGCTCGATATCGAAATATCAAATTCGGACGAAAAACCACCACAAAAAATTCCAATTCTTTTCATTAATAATAAATTTTTTGTACGAAGGTAAATACAATCTTTTTACATTGAATAGTCCCGTTCAAAAGTTTTAACCATGACTATGTACACATACATTATCGAATTCGTTAACTATCATTGAGCGAAATCATTATTTTTGTCTCAAACTGTCTGCTCATTATGCGCTTTCTCTATTTTATATTGTTCTTCGTTTTAAAATATTCATTTTGGGTATATTTCCGAAAAGTGAGGACTCACAACAGTCCAAAAGAATTTTTTGGACGGACAATCTATGTTTCTAATCATTGTGCTTCCTTTATGGATCCTTTGATAGTGGCCGCAATTCAGAGACCTATTGTCTTTTTCATGACTCGGTCGGATGTATTTACCACCTTGGTGAAACCAATTCTTTGGGCGTCGCATATGCTGCCTATATTTCGTGAACATGACGGTCTTGATACCAGAACGAAAAACGAACAAGTATTTGATACTTGTGCAAAAATCTTGAACTACAATCGTAATTTATTGGTGTTCGGCGAGGGGTTTACTGACGATATTTTCATTCGTCGATTGAAACCACTTAAAAAAGGTGCCGTTCGAATTGGATTTCACGCTCTCGAAAAATACAATTGGAAAAAGAAAATTTATATCGCTGGGGTTGGTGTAAATTATACAGAACCCAGCCTTATGCGCAGCGATTGTTTGGTTTCTTCTTCAGATAAAATATGTCTCAATGATTATCGCGCAGAGTATGAAGCGAATCCGAACAAGGTGATAACGGATTTGACCAAAGACATTGAAAAACGCATTCAAGAGCAGATTACACATGTTCAAATTGCTGCGGACGCTCCTTTTCACGAAATGGTTCAACAGATTACGCGTCAAGGAATGCACCCTACGTCAGGCGATCGTTCGGTTCCATTGAAAAATCGGTGGAGAAATTCGCAGAAATTAGCACACTACTTTAATGCGAATCCCGATAAAATTAGTGGTGAGTTTGCCAATCTTCGTGAGCGTTTGACGAACTACAACGCCAAATTGAAGGCAAAAAAGATCGAAGATCGTGATTTAATAGAATTTCAATTGAAAGGTAAATTCAGTCGTTTAAACGAGCTTTTGAAAATGATTCTGCTTTCACCACTCGCTGTTTTAGGGTTGATTCATTGTTGGCCGATTTATAAAATTGTCAAAAACTTCGTTGAAAAATCATTCAAGAGAGAGGTGTTTTATGGATCTGTAAAATTACTTTTGGGAACGATAGGTATGGGATTGATAAATATTCCTTTTATCTTTTTGTTTTATTCTTTCGTTTACCCTAGTTGGTGGTTGGCAATTTTATATTATAGTTTGATCGGTGTTTTCTTTTTGGCAATGCTTTTGTTCAATGGCGCATTGATTACTTGGAAACGAAAAGGCGAGATTAAGTTGAAATATTTGAAGGACTTGTCCACTGAAAGAACGGCTTTGAGAAAGGAAATTGAGGGGTCAGAATTGAATGTTTTGAATTAAAATTCAAGTTTTTAGTCAAGCAAAAAATCGCCGTACCAAAAAAATACAGCCGTTTTTAGTTGAATTTACATCTTCCTAGTTCTTCACCAATCGCAATATTTTGTCTGCTGAATCTGACTGAATTCTCACCATGTATATTCCATTTGAAAAATCCGATAAATCAATCGTTCCTGAAGTATTATTCTCCAAAGTAAGCAACTGATTTCCCATCATATCAAATACCATCATGGAAAGATCTGTGTTCGCATCACTAATTTCATAGGTGAAAATTCCAGACGAAGGGTTTGGGTAAACAATGATTTTCATCGCTTCATTTAAGTTATCCTCAAGAGTTAAAACGTTGGTGTTTTGAGATGAGAACGTTGCAGGCATAGAAATGAACCCACCCATGCCATTCACATATCTTCCATAAGAAATATCAGCTGTTTGAACACCGAACGTTATTTGATCTACAATAGTATTTCCAGCATCACTCAAAAACAAAGTTTCGCCCGAAGCAGACAATTTGAAATCGGCATGTAAACCTGTTTGAGTCAAATCACCATCGGCCCATACAATCAAGTATCCATTAGCTGCAATTGAAGCTCCCAAAGGAAATTGAAATATTGTCAAATCAGTTGGGTCATCGGATAGAAAATAACCTGAAATATCAATCGCTGAATTTGTGTTGTTGTAAAGTTCAATCCAATCGTCAAACTCACCATCTTGATCAGCTTGTGTTATATCATTCGATGCCAAAAGTTCATTAATAACAATATTTCCAGCTGGTGGAGGCGTGATTTCTATTGTATAATATTCATGTTCTGCACGCACCGGCGAAAACTTCCCAATCCCTGAATTTTCAGCATAAATGTAGTATTGTAAAAATGTAGTCGACATTGTTGCACTAACACCGTATACTCCGTCGCCAGCAGCGCCGTCATTATGGGCTCCGTCATCAAACATATGAATGCGAACAAAAGGTAAGTAATTGGCGGTTCTATAACCGAAATACACCGCATTTTCATCTGTAATAGTCGCTGTAAAATTTAATACATCATTCAAAGTTGGTGTTGTATTTGAAACGCTAATGTTTGCAATTGTTGGTTCAGTTTGTGTAAAATCACTTAGTCCCAAAAGATAAGTCGATCGTCCGTTCATGAGGTTCGTAATCCCTGGAGTTGATTGACCACCGGGACCAGGACCACCGCCTATATCCGTAGTCAAATTTGATGTGAAATTGGCATAAGTGTAAAATTTGTTCCCATCGGCTTGAACCGCTGCATCAATCGTAGTTTGCATTGTTTGTCCCCAAGTAAAATATTGATTATTTGCGAAATTTTCCAATAACATCGTTTTGATATGAGCCAAATACATACGCTTATATTGTGCGTTTGCGAGAAGTTTCGAAATTAATGGATAGGTGGAGCTTGTGCTATTCAAAAGGTGACTCATTTGTTGTTTTTGAGCTGTACTGTTTAAGTTTCCGGTTCCTGTTGAAGAAAACTTTCCAAATGATTCATTCAAATCCCAAATTATAGGAATGAACTTATCGAAATCGTCGCGGTACAGGTAATAATTTTGTGCAAAAGCACCGATATAACTGTCTAGATTTACCAGTACATTATCAAATGCTAACATC
This sequence comes from Flavobacteriales bacterium UBA2040, assembly GCA_002332715.1. Lineage (GTDB taxonomy): Bacteria > Bacteroidota > Bacteroidia > Flavobacteriales_D > Crocinitomicaceae > UBA2040. The sequence continues at coordinate 10,934 of DDBE01000124.1, read as the reverse complement.
CACAAAGCGCGATCTACGTCTAAGATTTCGTCGATAGATACCGTTGTATTGTTCAAGGTGTCTGTAAGGTCAATCAATTCTTGCCAACCATAATCCGATTTCATTTCATATCGAGGATAATACGTTGTACTATCAGTTCCTAAATAAAGTAAGTACGGTAAAACGGATCCACTTTGTGGCCCTGCACCTGCAATTGGATTGCATTTTACAAAAGTGTTGTTCTTACTATCGAAACGGTCTTTCAGAAAAACTTTTGAAACGGATTCAGAATTCACATACAAACCAATCAAAGTTCCGTTTACCGAAACATTCGCATAATTTGAGAGCGAAGCATCCATGTATTGACGGCCAATTTTATAGGACAATACTTCACGAACAAAAGAAGGATCGTTTTTGACGTTGCTCAATTTAATGTCTTTGTAGCCCTGATAATCTTGTTCTTTATAGGTATCTAATTCAATGTGAAAAGGGTTTTTTACTTGGTTTGAGCTGTACGTACTATTTCCTTTGTATTTCACACCTACACTGTCATAAACAGTTCCATTTATGCTCACACTTTGTGCCATGATGTAATCACCTGTGCTTGAATACGCTTGATCCAAAAGTTGGTCCCAATTACTTTGAGAAAAGGTGATTTGAATGTCTTGAATGGTTGCTTCATCGTAGAAGTTTTGGGAAGAAGCAATTTGACTACCAAACAAAATAGTCAATGCGAAAAAGATGTTTTTCATTTAAAATAAATTAAGTAAAGTTACGGTTGCTTTAATTGGACGACAGTTAAATAGGATTCCTTCGGTAATGATAAATAATTCTTGATTTGAGAAAAAAGTCTGTCAAAATTCGAAAATTTTTAAATTCGCAAAGACTAAGTTTTTAGTCTCTGAGAATCGGATATGATTTCATTATTTCACCGCCAACATCCAAATACATCCGACACCACAAAGCACCGAAACCAATAAGTAAAGTATCGCTTGAATCCAATTCCCATTCTGTAGCAACAAAACCAGCTCATGACTAAAAGTCGAAAATGTGCTGAATCCACCACAAAATCCTATAACTAAAAAATAAGGTAACCAACCTGATTCTCCTTTTGGTAAGTGATAAACGCCAATGGCCAATATAAGACTTGCTAGTAAATTTGACGTAAGCGTGGCATATGGAAAATTGAAAGTTCCAGTGGTGATTAACCGCGATATTCCGAAGCGACAAACACTTCCCAATCCACCTCCAAGAAAAATCAATAGGTAATTCATGAATACCGTGCTATCCATTTCAAATATACAAAACGATATATTAAATAGGAAATCATCATTCCCCACAATCCACCAGCGACAACATCGGATAGATAATGTACTCCCAAATAAATTCGACTAAATCCAACTAGAACGGCCGAAAACAGCATGATGTAAACGAACCAACGTTTAAAATTCCAAAACAAAACGGCCACCCATGAACAAATTGCAAAAAAGTTGGCAGCATGATTGGAGACAAAACCATATTGTCCTCCTTTATAAAAATCCTTCGCCGTAATTTGATAGAAATGTAATTGATCGGTCAACAACAAATTATGCGAAGGACGATACCGTTGAATTCCTTCTTTTAAAATTTGTGCTGCTGTAAAATCAGCAATTCCAATGGAAACTATGGCACACACTAAAAAAGCAATAAAGGGTTTAGTTTCTAATTTTCGATACGCCAGATAAATAAACAACAGCCAGATTGGAAACCACGTTAACTTTCCTGAAACTATCCACATGAAATGATCCAATCCCGGAGAATTCCATCCATTGACCATCAAAACGATGGCTCTATCCCATGCTTCGAGCGTTTCCATTTAGTCTTGTAATGCTTGCCAGATTATATCTTTCAATTCTACAATTCCTTTTTCCGCTACGGAAGAAATTAAGATGGAAGGTACATCTGGTAAATCTTTCTTGATCTCGGCTGTCAACTCTTCGTCCAACATATCCGATTTAGTAATAGCAAGAATTCTCGTTTTCAATAACATTTCGCTATTGTATTGCTTCAATTCGTTGAGCAAAACTTCATATTCTTTTTTAATGTCGTCGCTATCCGCTGGCACCATGAAAAGCAACAAAGAATTTCGTTCAATGTGACGTAAAAAACGTAATCCCAAGCCTTTGCCTTTATGCGCTCCTTCAATTATTCCTGGAATATCGGCCATGATGAAACTACGGGCTTCGCGATAATCTACGATTCCCAAATTAGGACGTAAAGTCGTAAATGGATAATTTCCAATCTCAGGTTTCGCCGCTGAAACAACGGACAATAAAGTACTTTTTCCTGCATTCGGGAAACCGACAAGACCAACATCTGCTAGAACTTTCAATTCTAGTATGCACCACGCTTCTTGAGCTGGCTCTCCCGGTTGTGCAAATCTTGGTGTTTGATTGGTCGATGATTTAAAGTTGTTATTTCCTAAACCGCCTCGTCCTCCGGGCATTAATATTTGTTCTTCTCCATCTCTCGTTATCTCAAAAAGAACTTCACCTGTTTCGTGATCTTTAGCAATCGTCCCAATCGGCACATCGATAAACGTATCTTTTCCTTGACCGCCAGTTTTTAATGCTCCAGCACCATGTTTACCATGTTCAGCCTTGAAATGCTTATTGTACTTCAGGTGAAGTAAAGTCCACATCTGTGTGTTTCCACGTAGAATTATATGTCCTCCACGTCCACCATCGCCACCATCAGGACCACCTTGTGTAATATATTTTTCACGACGAAAGTGTGCAGAGCCACCTCCACCATTTCCTGATTTGCAGTGAATTTTTACGTAATCGACAAAATTATCGGATGCCATCAGGTCTGTATTTTAATTGTGTTTTTTAAAGGGAATCGATTGCCTCAAAAAGAAGTTTCGTGATATCGTCTATTGGACCTAAACCGTTTATACCGAACAATTTATCTTGACCTTCATAATATACTTTTACGGGTTCAGTTTCAGCGCGATAAACATTAATTCGATTCTGAATAATTACAGGATCGGCATCATCGGGACGACCGCTCGTTTCTGCTCGTTTCATCAAACGCGTTTTAAGTTCTTCCTCCTCCACTTCCAAAGAAAGCATTGCCGAAATAGATGTGCCTAGTTCAGACAATAGTTCATCCAAGGCTTTTGCTTGAGGATTCGTTCTTGGGAAACCATCGAAAATAAATCCTTTGGCTTCTGTATTTTTTTCAACTTCAGCGCGCAGCATTTTAATTGTCACTTCGTCTGGAACCAATTGGCCCTTGTCCATGTAACTTTTCGCTAATTCACCTAACTCGGTTTTGTTGCTGATGTTAAAACGAAAAATATCGCCTGTAGACAAATGCGACAAACCATATTTTCCAATTAAACGTTCAGACTGTGTTCCTTTTCCAGCTCCCGGAGGGCCAAAGAGTACAATATTCAACATATTTTTTTCTGAGGAATCGTCCTCTTTTAATTGATAAATCTCTCCTAAATTTCTACCCAATTCATCGTAGTCTAATCCATAACCAACGACAAATCGATTGGGAATTGAGAATCCTATAAATTTAGGAATTTCTTTTTCTTGGAAGGCATCGGGCTTAAATAAAAGTGTGCAGGTCTCAACTGATGCAGGTTCTTCAGACCACATCAACTTTTTTACCTTTTCAATGGTGATTCCTGTATCGACAATGTCCTCTATAATGACGACATGCTTGTCCTTGATGCTAGTCATCAAACCAATAATTTCATCTACTCGACCCGTTGTGTTCATTCCTGAATACGACGACACTTTGATAAAGCTAATCGCACTTAGCAAATCAATTTCTTTGAACAAATCAGAAGCGAACATAAATGCCCCGTTAAGTATTGCAATGAAAATTACATCCTTTCCTTCGTACTCCTTATTTAACGTTTGCGCCAACGAAGCAACTTCTGCTTTAATTTCTCCTGCCTTTATAAAAGGAACAAATTTTTTATCTCGAATTTGAATCACGATACCTTTGAATTGAATTGCAAAATTAAGGAAATCTTAGCAATTCAAGCAGAATTGGGTATTTTATACTTTCGTTTATACAGAAAAGAAGATTCTTATCTTTGCACGATTATGGAAAAGAGCTACGGCAAAAATTTTAGATTGGGAATGCTCGGTGGCGGACAACTGGGACGAATGTTTATTCAAGAAGCGATGAATTACGATGTTCATGTGCATTGCATCGACCCTGACGCTGAAGCACCTTGTTCCCGCTTGGCGGCAAGTTTCACAGTAGGTTCATTGCAAGATTTCGATACCGTTTATACCTTCGGTAAAGACAAATCCCTTGTTACGATTGAAATTGAAAATGTAAATATTGAAGCGCTGGAAAAATTGGAAAGCGAAGGAATTCCCGTTTATCCGCAACCGAGAATTTTACGAATTATTAAAGACAAAGGGTTGCAAAAACAGTTCTATTCTAACAATAATATTCCTACTGCTCCTTATAAACTGGCGGCGAATGCCAAAGAAGTTCATGAATTTGCCCAAGCACCTTTTGTTCAAAAGCTGCGAACGGGTGGTTACGACGGAAAAGGTGTTCAAGTAGTCAACAACGAAAGTGATTTCAGTCAGTTGTTTGATGCTCCATCGATTATTGAAAATAAAATCCCGTTTGCGAAAGAACTCTCTGTAATTGTGGTTCGAAATCCAAAGGGAGAGACGGCAGTTTATCCAACAACCGAAAGTGAATTTAACTCAGAAGCAAACTTGGTGGAATTCCTTTTTTCACCTGCTGAAATAGATGCTGAAATTGAAAAAAACGCTCAAGAATTAGCTATTGACGTAGCCAACAAGCTATATTTTGTTGGGATTTTAGCCGTTGAAATGTTTTTGACGAATGACGGAAGTTTATTGGTCAACGAAGTTGCTCCTCGTCCGCATAACAGCGGACATCAAACTATCGAAGGAAACGAAACCTCGCAATTTGAACAACATATGCGGTCTATTTTGAATTGGCCTTTGGGTTCTACAAAAATTACTCAACCTTCCGTTATGATCAACCTTTTGGGTGAAAAAGGCTTCGAAGGAAGTGCGTTCTACGAAGGACTACATGAAGTGATTGCCATGCCGGGCGTCCACATTCATCTATATGGTAAAGAAAAAACAAAATCTTTCCGAAAAATGGGACATGTCACTGTCACCGCCTCTAAGCTCGAAGAAGCCAAAAAATTGGCTAAATCCGTAAAAAATATTCTAAAAGTAAAATCATAAAGTGCCATCCTATCGTAGGTCTGACACGGGATTTTAATATTATTTGGCATTTTGTTTAACTTTTCTATTTAAAAGTTAAACAAAATATTCTACATTTGTCTCATCAAAATTAAAAAATAGAAGCTTATGTCGACTTTAGAATTCAACACAGCCTTAACAGATTTAGAATCGTATTTAAAGTCTTTCGCCTTTCAGTTTACCAGAAATGAGGATGACGCCAAAGACCTTACGCAAGAAACAATGATGAAGGCATTTGTTTACAGAACGTATTATACGCCTAAAACAAACTTCAAAGCATGGGTCTTTACCATCATGCGAAACATCTTTATAAATCAATATAGAAGAAAGAAAAAAGCAGGAACTATTTTTGACAATTCAGAAGATAGTTATTTATTGAACCAACACACAAATGGAAGTACTCCATCAAATTTATTAATTGCTAAGGAAATTAGCGAAGAAATAAGTAATTTAGATGTGGAATATAAAAAGCCATTCGAGATGCATTGTTTAGGTTTCAAATACAAAGAAATCGCAGAAGACCTAGACATTCCGATTGGTACAGTCAAAAGTAGAATTTTTATTGCTAGACAAAAATTACAGGAATCACTTTCTGAATATCAAAACGCAAATTAAAAATAAGTATGCCCAAAAAGGTTATTGTTCTCGGTTCTGGAATTTCATCACTTTCAGCAGGTAGCTTTCTAGCAAAAGAAGGTTATGACGTAACCCTCCTCGAAAAAAATGATTCAATAGGCGGAAGAGCACGCAAATTTGTAAAAGAAGGTTTCGTTTTTGACATGGGTCCAAGTTGGTACTGGATGCCAGATGTTTTCGAAAGATTCTATCAGCAATTTGGATCAACTACCTCCGATTTCTACGAACTAAAAAGACTTGATCCTTCGTACCGCATTTTTTGGCAAGATGGCGAACATACAGATATTCCAGCACAGATGAACGAATTGGAAGCTTGGTTCGAAGAGTTGGAGCCTGGAAGTTCGAAGCATCTTAAAACTTTTCTTGCCGAAGCAAAATACAAATACGAAGTAGGGATGCAAGATTTGGTGCACAAACCAAGTTTAAAATTAACCGAATTTGCAGACATGCGAATCATGAAGGGTTTGGTCAGCATGCACTTGCTTAAATCCTTCAACAAATACACGCAGAAATATTTTAAGCATCCAAAAATTCTATCGCTTTTAGAATTCCCTGTTTTGTTTCTCGGCGCAATGCCAAAGGACACGCCAGCGCTTTATTCACTGATGAATTACGCCGATCTTAGTCTTGGAACTTGGTATCCCATGGGTGGCATGCATAAAATTATCGAAGCGTTTTCCACCATCGCAAAAAAACAAGGGGTGAAAATTGAAACAAATCAAGAAGTGATTGGTTTTTCTCACTCGGGTAAAAAGATTACAGCGGCACACACGAATTCGGATAAATTTGATGCAGATCTTTTTGTTTCAGGAGCAGATTATCACCATACAGACAAACTGTTGCTGAAGGAAAACGCGAACTATTCCGATAAATATTGGGACAAACGTTCGATGGCACCTTCTTGTTTAATTTTCTACGTTGGGGTAAATCGGCGATTGAAAAATTTGAAGCACCACAATTTATTTTTCGACACTGAATTTGAAAAACACGCAAAAGAAATTTATTCGGACCCAAAATGGCCTAGTTCGCCTTTATTTTATACTTGTGTTCCATCGATTACAGATCCAAGCGTAGCTCCAGAAGGCCACGAAAATTTATTTTTCTTGATTCCTATTGCGCCAAACTTGAAGGACAGTGAAGAAAAACGAGAACAATATTTTGACCTGTTACTCGAAAGATTGGAAAAAAGAACAGGCGAAAATATAAAGGAAAACATAATATACAAAAGAAGTTATTGTTTGGACGATTTTAAAAATGACTATCATGCGTTCAAAGGAAATGCATACGGATTGGCCAATACTTTGCGACAAACTGCATTTTTAAAACCAAAACTGGTGAACAAAAAACTGTCTAATATGTTTTACACCGGTCAACTTACGGTTCCAGGTCCAGGTGTACCTCCATCGATAATTTCGGGAGAAGTAGTTGCCAAACACATTGCTAAA